>JBGPGZ010000382.1:0-4699 GCA_041484175.1 Cyclobacteriaceae bacterium
CGGGTTTGATTCTTTGTCTTCGTTGACGAACGCAGGCGCTGAGGCATTGTGGATAAAACAACTCGGAATTGTTTATCACTATGACGCGATGAGCAAGGGGCTTGTCGATAGCCGTGACTTGATTTACGTTTTTAGCGTGATATGTCTTATGGTATTACTTACAAAAACGGTGCTGGGCAGCCGAAACCACTGATGGACCGCGACCGCTGATGCAAGTGATTTCACTGATGGACCGCTGATGGAAGTGATTTCACTGATGGCGCTGACCACACCGCTGATGCAAGTGATTTCACAGAGGACACTGATTGTTGGCATAAGAAGATAAAACGGTAATTGAAAGTGATGGATTTGATGAACGGACTCTTTACTAGGTTGATTTTCATAAATGGGTGCGACGGCAATGCGTAGCTGGAAGCAAAGCCGGCAGGCGGGAGATTGGCTTTTTTTAGCCAACGGTCTTGTATTGGTCGTACTTTTCAACCTGGTGGCGTCCAGCCATTTTTTTCGCGTCGACCTGACGGAAGAGAAACGATTTACGATAAAACCTCCTACGAAGAAGTTATTGAAGGACCTTGACGACAATGTTTATGTCGAATTGTTTCTGGAGGGAGACTTGAATCCCGCGTTCAGAAGGTTTCGAAATGCCATACACGAAACGTTGGAGGAGTTCAGGGTCTATTCCAATAACAAGGTTCATTACAACTTCACTGATCCCGCATCAGCCATCAGCGAAAAGGCCAAAAACGAATTTATGACCGAACTCGCCTCCAAAGGAGTGCCGGCGGTACGCGTCATTGACGGGAAGGAAGGAGAACGCGTTGAAAAAATCCTTTTTCCCGGCGCGCTGGTTTCCTATAATGGATTTGAAAGCGGTGTGATGCTACTGAAGGGATCCAGAGCCCAACCTTCTCAGGAAGTGATCAACCAATCCATCGAAGGGGTAGAGTTTGAATTGGCTAACGCGATCTACAAATTAAGCAGCAATGCGCGGAGGCGCGTGGGCCTGGTGACAGGGCACGGCGAACTGGATAGTCTTTATATTGCCGGATTAAACAACGCGCTGCTGGAACAGTATGACGTGTTCCGGGTTGACCTCGGACGAAAGAAAATCGTTTCCAATTACGATGCGCTGATCATCGCCAAACCAACCAAGCCATTTTCGGAACAGGACAAATTCAAACTTGACCAGTTTGTAATGAAAGGAGGCAAAGTGCTTTTTTTTATTGACCGTCTTGATGCGGTGATGGATAGCGCCTCGCGCGACAATTACTATGCCTTTCCTTACGATCTGAACCTTGACGACCTGTTGTTTAAATATGGTATCAGGATTAACCAGGACCTGGTGCAAGACAGAGTCGCCGGTAAGTATCCGGTGGTGGTGGGTGAGACTGGCAACCACCCACAGGTAACGCAATTGGAGTGGCCCTATTATCCGATGGTTACAAACTATGCAAATCACCCGATCACACGAAACATGGATGCTACAATTACCCGGTTTGTCAGCAGCATTGATACCGTAAAAGCCATTGGCGTGAAAAAGACGGCGTTGCTTTTCAGTTCCAGGTATTCTCATAAAGCACGCGCTCCCGTAAAAGTCGACGTTAATGATTTGCGGAAGGGAGGGTTGATGGAAAATTTTAACGAAGGACCCATTCCGGTGGCGTATTTGTTGGAGGGTGAGTTTGCCTCCCTCTATAAAAACCGTTTTCTTCCATTGGGTGTTGATACCAATTCATTCCAGGAAAAAAGCAAGCCCACGAAAATAATTGTTATGGCCGACGGCGACGTTGCCCGGAATGAAGTCAATCCCCGCACGGGCCAGCCGCAGGCACTGGGTTTTGATCCGTTTTCCGGCTATACGTTTGCCAACCAGGATTTGCTTCAGAACATGGTATCCTATCTGATCGAAGACAATGGTTTGATCGGCGTCAGAAGCAAGGAGGTGAGGATCAGGTTGCTCGACAAAGAGAAAGTAAAACGGGAAAAATCATTTTGGCAAGGAATCAATATGGTGCTGCCCCTTGTGCTGTTGATCCTGTTTGGCTTTGGCAGAGCGTTTGTAAGAAGGAGAAAATACGCACGCATTAAATGAACCAAGAAAAGAGAAATACTCGTTTGTTGATTTCATTGCTGCTGTTAACCACCGGCGCGATAACGGTTTTTTTCTTACAGCAACGGGAAGCGCCCGCGGCCGTAGACGCCCGTATTTTCAAAGTAGAAGATCCTGCCAAAATTGACCACGTCTTGCTGGAATCCGTCAAGGGCACGGTGAAGTTGAATTTTGACGGGACGCGGTGGAGGGTAAACGACCGGTATGACGCCGACAGGCGAATGGTCGATGTCTTATTCGCGACGCTGGAAGGAGCAGTACCTAAACGTTCGGTCGCCGCAAGCCGGCGTGATTCCGTAAATGATCGTCTGAAGTCGGATGGAATTACCGTCAGTCTTTTTGAAGGAACCGCGATAAAGATGAAGTTTCAGGCCGGAGGGAACATCCAAAAAGATGAGGCCTATTTCAAGCTTCCTGAAAGTTCAGGGGGTTATGTGATGACGATCCCGGGCTACCGGGTTTATGTATCCCAGATTTTTGACCTCGATGAAAACGGTTGGCGGGACAAGCGAATCTTTAATTTTAGCTGGATAAACTTCAGCCGTCTCCAGGCAGCGTTTCCTTCCGGGCCGGAATCTGACTTTACGATCAGCAGGCAGAACCGGCTTCTTACAATTTTGGGAATGGAAAAAGCGGATACGGCCAGGATCATGACCTATGTCGATGACGTCTCCTTACTGGCTGCCGATCAGATAATTTCTCCCGGATCTTCCAAATCGTACGATAGTCTTGCTCAAACAACCCCGGCGCTCTCGATCGAAATCAGGGACATTGCCAACCGGGCTTACCGTTTGACGCTGTTTACGCCCACCAAAGGCGAAGCCATGATCCTTGGTAAAGGCCTTGAGGATGATCTCGTATTGTTTGACCGGAAGAAAATCTTCAGGGTAATCAAGAAAAAGGCCTATTTTAAACTGCAGGATCACTAAGCCCTGTTGCATTCCTTCGTGTCTTGGTGTCTTTGTGGCCAGTAAGACACGAAGACACAAAAACTTCGCAAAGGGATAGGGTTAGCCATCTTTTAAACAAAGGGCCCGTCGGCCAAACCCCTTTCCGAATTGGATTTTCTTCCTAACTTTACCGCCATCCTGCGCCCTCTGCCTGTTGTCCGGCCGGCATGCAGGAACAACCACACAAACCACTGATTCACAATGAAGTTTATTGTTAATTCCAATTACCTGTTGAAACAACTTTCCAATATCAACGGGGTGATCACCACCAACCCCGTCGTCCCGATCCTCGAGAACTTTCTATTTGAGATTGACAAGGCCAACCTGACGGTTACCGCCTCCGACTTGCAAACGTCGATGATCACGGAACTGACGGTAGAATCAAAGGAGCGGGGAAGCATTGCCGTCCCGGCCCGGATCCTGCTGGACACCTTGGAAAACCTTCCCGATCAACCCGTCACGTTCTCGATCGACGAATCTTCTTATAGTATTGAGATCAGTTCGGATAATGGCCGCTATAAACTGTCCGGGGAAAATGCGACGGACTTCCCTAAAGTTCCTTCGGTATCCAATGATTTCTCGGCTTCCATTTCTTCGGAAGTCCTGGCAAGGGCCGTCAACAATACCATTTTTGCAACCAGCAACGATGAACTGCGCCCGGCCATGACGGGGGTGTATGTTAATCTGGCTGATAAGAGTACGACTTTTGTTGCGACCGATGGTCACCGCCTGGTGCGGTACCGCAGAACAGACGTCAAGTCCGACAACGGCAACGCAATCATCATTCCCCGCAAGGCATTGAACCTGCTGAAGGCCACGCTGCCTGCTGAAAATACGGATGTGAGCATTGACTTTAACATGTCCAATGCCTTCTTTAAGTTCGGGAACATCCGGATGATCTGCCGATTAATTGATGAGCGCTACCCGGATTACGAAAATGTGATCCCGGCGTCCAACACCATCAAGATGACCATCAACCGCGCGGACTTTTTGGGCTCGCTCCGGCGCATTTCAATTTATGCCAACAAGACAACCCACCAGGTGCGGTTAAAAATTACCGGCAGTGAGCTTCAAGTCTCCGCCGAGGATCTGGATTTCTCCAATGAAGCCAATGAACGGCTTTCGTGCGAGCACGAAGGCGAGGACATCGAAATTGGTTTTAACGCGCGCTTTCTCATCGAGATGGTGAGCAACCTGGATACCGACCAGGTCAAGTTGAACATGACCGCGCCGAACAAAGCCGGCGTACTCCTCCCTGAGGAGAAAGATCAAAGCGAAGATATTCTGATGCTGGTGATGCCGGTGATGTTAAACCAGTATGTTTAGGAGTGTTGCTGTCACCCCGCAGTTTCTTGCGAGCGCTTAACAATCTGCGAATCTACATTAACTATAGCATTGGTCGCAGCGTCTCCGCCTCGGGACGCTGCGAAAGGTGCGCCCTCGTCGAAAGTCAATTATCGTTTCCCGGAGGGGACGATGCGCTTTGTTTCGCTTCGTACTTTGCGGAGCGGAGATGGTTAGTAATATAGGGCAGAGATGCCGCAGAGTCCCGAGACGGAGACTCTGCGAAGAAGGAAACCTGATGGATTTGTTTCGCTTCGTACTTTGCGGAGCGGAGATGGTTAGTAATATAGGGCAG
>JBGPGZ010000383.1:0-4691 GCA_041484175.1 Cyclobacteriaceae bacterium
AACCTGAATTCAGGGATCAATCTGGATTCTGGATTCTGGTCGCTGGATTCTAGCTGCTGGATTCTGGTTGAATTCTCTGAGTTTCCAGAATCCAGAATCAAGAATCTCGAATCCAGTTTCCAGAATCCAGAATCCAGGAAGTCTGCTACGACGGCTTCGGCGCCCCGGGTTGTCCTTTGCCGGACCCGGAAATGGACTGCCTCATCTCGGTATCGGCCTGTACGTTTTGCATTTTGTAATAATCCATCACACCCAAATTGCCATTAACAAATGCCTGGGCAATCGCTTTGGGTATCTCTGCCTCTGCCTGGATAACATTGGCGCGCGCCTCCTGTGCTTTGGCAATCATCTCCTGCTCCAGCGCCACCGCCATCGCCCTGCGCTCTTCTGCCCTGGCCTCCGCCACTTTTAAATCGGCAGCAGCCTGATCGGTTTGAAGTTTTGCACCAATGTTGGCCCCCACATCTACATCGGCAATATCAATGGAGAGAATCTCAAAGGCGGTTCCGGCATCCAGACCCCTGGAAAGTACCAGCTTTGAAATTTTATCCGGGTTGGCCAGTACCTCTTTGTGCGATTGAGCCTGTCCGATCGATGTTACGATCCCTTCCCCCACGCGGGCGAGGATCGTGTCTTCACCGGCTCCTCCCACCAATTGTGCAATGCTCGCTCTTACGGTTACCCGCGCGATGGCAATCAGTTGAATACCATCGGCTGCAACCGCCGCAACCTTGGGAGTAGTGATTACTTTCGGGTTTACGGAAATCTGCACCGCTTGAAATACATCGCGGCCAGCTAAGTTAATAGCGGTGGCCTGTTTGAAACTAAGATTGATATTGGCTTTCTCAGCCGAGATCAGGGCACGGATAACGTTGGGCACATCACCCCCCGCCAAATAATGTGTTTCCAACTCCCGGGTCGTAACCGTTAGTCCCGCTTTGGTCGCGGTTATTAATGAGTTAACAATCACACCCGGTGGTACCTTCCGGATGCGCATCCCGATCAGTTCGCCGATCGTAACTTTTACGCCTGCAAAAATGGCCGTGATCCATAAACCGACGGGCACAAAATACATGAACAGGAAAAATCCGATGATGGCGATAAAAACAATAAAAATGAGTGCTAAGCCTTCCATAGTTTATGTTGTAGGTTCTACAATTATTTGATTTGACAAAATTTGAATGATCCTGATCTTTGTGCCACTGGAGACGTACCCCCCCATCGTTTTCACCTCATATGTCTTACTGCCTACCTCGGCCTTGCCGACCGGCCGCAGTGCTGAGAGGGCAATCCCTTCCTGCCCGGGTGCCAATCCGGTCAACTCTCCCTCATTCACTTTGCTCTGACTTGAAGATTTAAGGGCAAATCTTCCCCACACATTGGCCTTAAATGAAAAATATAGTACGAGTCCTGAAGAAATGGCTGCGCCACCCACGGTGATCCATCCGGTTTCCTTTCCAAAATAACTAAAACTGAGTCCCACGCCGATGGTCAGGAAAATAAATCCCAAAACACCCACCAGGGTCGTACCGGGCACGAAAATGATTTCGGCGACAATCAACCCCAGGCCAAAAATGATCAGCGATGCAACCGTAATCCATTCAAACATATCATCAAAGCTAATCAGGATTTGCGGGATTCCCTCGCCTGCCTTTGTCGAATCCAGCTCTTAATAGGCACGGCCAAACAGGACCCTCTTAGCCGATGGCTTGCCTGAATATACACACCTTCCTTCCTCAGCCGGAGCATTTAAGGGAATGCAACGGATGGTAGCTTTCGTCTCTTCCTTGATGGCCGCCTCCGTTTCTGCGGTACCATCCCAATGGGCCAGCAAAAACCCTCCCTTTTCATCCAGCACTTTTTTGAAATCATCGTATGAATCGACCGGCGTAGTCATTTCATTTCTGAATTTCAATGCCTTTTGGTAAATATTTGCCTGTATTTCCTCCAGGAGTTTAGGGATAGCCGCTGCCACCTCATCGAATTTCATCACTTTCTTTTCTTTGGTATCCCGGCGTGCAACCTCCACGGTTCCGTTGTCCAAATCGCGTGGGCCAATCGCAATTCTTACAGGAACCCCCTTCAGCTCATATTCTGCAAACTTAAACCCCGGCTTATGCGTATCCCGGTTGTCGAACTTCACGGCAAGTCCCAGGCGGCGCAATTCGGCAGCGAGCTGGTTTGCTTTCTCGGAGACCCTTTTCAATTCATCATCATTTTTGAAAATAGGAACAATCACGACGTGAATAGGCGCGAGCTTGGGCGGTAAGATAAGTCCATCATCGTCGGAATGCGCCATGATCAAAGCTCCCATGAGTCGCGTGCTCACACCCCACGAAGTTCCCCACACCAAATCCAATTTGCCTTCTTTCGTTGTGAACTGCACGTCAAATGCTTTGGCGAAATTTTGCCCGAGATAATGGGAAGTTCCGCATTGCAGCGCCTTGCCGTCTTGCATCAGGCCTTCGATGCAATACGTGTCTACAGCACCAGGGAATTTCTCGCTTTCCGATTTTTTGCCCTTGATGACAGGGAGTGCGAGGAAATTTTCGGCGAAGTTGGCATAAACATCAAGCATTTGAAGCGTCTCGTCCACGGCCTCCCTGGAGGTGGCATGAGCAGTATGGCCTTCCTGCCAAAGGAACTCGCTCGTACGCAGAAACAATCTCGTGCGCATTTCCCATCGCACAATGTTGCACCATTGGTTGATAAGGATCGGTAGATCACGATACGATTGAATCCATTTTTTATAACTGTTCCATATGACTGTTTCTGACGTGGGTCTGACGATCAATTCTTCCTCCAGTTTCGCATCCGGATCCACGATAACCCCGCTGCCGTCTTCCGCATTTTTCAACCGGTAGTGCGTCACAATGGCACATTCTTTTGCAAAGCCCTCTACGTGGCTTGCTTCCTTGGCCATAAAAGATTTAGGAACAAACAGCGGGAAGTAGGCGTTCTCGTGGCCGGTGTCCTTAAACATCCTATCCAGCGCCTGAACCATTTTTTCCCAGATGCTGTACCCATAGGGCTTTATGATCATGCATCCGCGGACGTCAGAATTTTCAGCCAAATCGGCCTTTTTTACAAGGTCTATATACCACTGTGAGTAGTCTTCGGCCCGTGAGGTTATTTCTTTTCCCATTACTGCGGTATTATTTTTGCTAGTCTAATTCAAACAGGGGGCAAATATAAATCAGTATTCATTGGATTTTAGACTCGCTGTTGTTTTTACACCCTTTTGTCATCCAAAAAGGGGCAGAGACGGTTGAATCTTAAAAGCAATTGAATGGAGTGACCTCTGGCATAACTACCACTCAAAATGTTGGGTTTGGCATGAAATTAGTCGTAATTTAGTGATTGGAATAATGCCCCGTAAATCGGGTATTGCGTTTAAACAAAGGGTACAAACTTATAAAGTTATGAAAAGCAAATCGGGAGTACTGATCGCGCTGTCACTGATGGCCGCTTCGGCAGCTTACAGTCAGGGAGAGGCGGATGACATGTATTTCAATTCAAAAGACCGCGCAAAACTACTGGCGTCTAAGCCGGTTTCTTTTGCCAGTATTTCAAAGGCCGATGATGCGCTGTTGAGTTCACCAACCACATCGGTCAACCCAACGGACGGCTATTCGGGTAGAGGGGAGAATCCGGAGTATGCTGCAAAGGGTCAAAACAGTCAGCAGGGCGACCCACAATATTTTACTCCGAATTACCAGCCAACCGGTGTCAATCAAAACCTCAACAGCAGCTATTCGGGTTATAATAATAATAGTTCCTACTATGGCAACTACGGCAATTACTATGGGATGAATTCAATGTATGGAAACCCCTACAGCAGTTTTTATTCACCCTATAGTATGGGTATGGGTTACGGAATGGGGTCACCTTATGGAATGGGGATGGGTTACGGGATGAGCTATGGTATGGGATATGGAATGGGTATGGGTTATCCATTTGGAATGGGCTACGGCATGGGCTATCCCTATGGCAGCATGATGAGCTTAAGTTATGGCATGGGCTATCCTTATATGGGCTTCGGTTCAATGTATGGCATGTATGGCTATGGGAGCGGACTATATGGCTATGGATACCCATCGACGATTAACATCAACAATGACGGCAACAGCGGGTATGCATATGGGAAGCGGTCAGCGCGAAGTAATGGATTAAACAACCCTGTCAGCTATACGCGTCCCAGCGGAATCGTTGACGCGCAAGGCAGGTCGCGCGGTGGCGTCTCAAACGGGAGGAGCTCAGGCGAATCTCAATACTATCAGCGCGGCTGGAGAAGTACCACCCCTTCAGGTACCGGTTCTTCCAGAAGTTCATTCTGGAGCAATAGCGGCAATTCGAATGGCGGAAACTCGTCCTGGGGCAATCGCAGCAACAGCAATAGCTTTGGTGGATTTAACAACTCCAGAAGTTCCTCTGGTGGCGGCTTCTCAGGAGGTGGTTTCTCAGGTGGTGGTGGTCACTCCGGTGGTGGCGGAAGGGGAAGACACTAATTCTTAATATTAACCTTTCTCAGGGAAAATCTTTCTTCGTATTTCTATGAAAAAAATTGCGGGACTGGTCCTCGTGGGGTATGCTTTGCTCAATTCATTGACCGTGGATGCCCAAACATATGCAGAGTCTGCGTTGCTTTTTAGCCGGGTAAGGCCCGGAGGAAGTGCGCGCATCCAGGCGAT
>JBGPGZ010000384.1:0-4628 GCA_041484175.1 Cyclobacteriaceae bacterium
AACCAAACCCATCACTCACTCCTCAAGGTAACAGTCGGGTTTTCTTTTGCAATCCTTCTGATTTGGGTGGAAATGGTGATCGCTACCGTCACCAGCATCAGGAGAATCGTCGTGACAAACGGCCAGGCCCTTGTCGGAATGGTTTCCGGATAGGCGGACCGGATCACAGTGTTGATCAAATAAAATCCCGCCGGAGCACCCAGGACAAACGCCAGCAATACAATCCAGATATAGTCTCCATTCATTAACCTGAAAATCTGAAACAGGTTGGCCCCAAAGACCTTTCGGACGCTAAACTCTTTGAGCCTTCGTGTTAAGTTATAGGAGACCAGGCCATAAAGTCCCATGCAGGAAAGAAACAAGGCAGCTCCCGAGATCACGTACAATACTTTATTGTTGGAACGGTTGGATTGGTAAAATTGATCAAAAGTCTCGCTTTGAAAGTAGCTTTTGAAAGGATCATCCGGAGCTATCTTCTTCCACGTCTCCTTAGTAAAGTCCATGACCATCGAAGCTTTTCCAACTTCCGCCTTGGCAACTACGTACCTGAATTTTTCCTCCGGAGTGATGTAAAACACCGAAGGTTCAACGCGGCTGAAGAAGTCATTGGAATGAAAGTCTTCGACGACCCCGACGACATATCGTTTCACACTGTCGTAGAGGAAGGTCTGATTGATCGGATCAATCCATCCCATTTTTTTTGCAAAGAGTTCATTGATCACGACCGATTCGACCTTATCAGACTGAATCGCCTTATCCAGGAACCGGCCCTTTTTCAGCCGCAAATTCATCGACTCCAGGTAATCAAATCCCACACCGTACTCCATTACGTTAATGCTTTGCTCCTGCACCTTGATGGGAACGATCAATCCCGAGTACCCGACGTGACCTTCCGCTCCCGCCATGCTGATCACATTCTTGTGGTGTGACAATGCATCTTTTAGGCCGAGGTATTGCTCTTTATTTTGAATTTGAACCACCACGGTTTGTGATTGATCGTAGCCCCAGTCTTTGTCCTCGAAATAATCACTGGATGCGACAAACACAAAACAGCCGATGATGGTGGTAAACGACAGTATGAATTGCATGCACAATAGTACTTTGCTGAACAAGCTCTTGCTCCCAAATTTATCTTTGCCCCGAAGAATGTTTACCGGATTAAATGAGGCCACATACAACGCCGGGTAGGCGCCTGATACAAGCGCAACAAAAAGCAGGATTGCGCCAAAGAAAAGGAAAAAGGTGGCATTGGACGAAAAACTAAAATGAATCTTAATGGGGAACAACGCATTGAATCCCGGCACAAGCAAAAGACCGGATATGGCGCAACCGATGAGAACAGCCACCGAACACATCACCAGATTCTCAATCAGGAACTGCTGGATGATTTCTTTTTTCCCTCCGCCTATCACCTTGCGGATCCCGATCTCTTTTAATCGCGTGGAAACAGAGGCTACCGCGACGTTCATGTAATTGAAGCAGGCCAGCAAAACGAGGAGAATGGCGATAACAGCCTGACCTATGTTCGCACCCGGAACGTTGCTCCAGGAAAGGCTGTCCACAATCGTGTAACTGCGTTCGGCCACTTCAAATAATGGAATCATCTCAAAGTCCTGAATCCTCCATCGGTCGTTGGCTTCATTTTGAATTTTCTTGTACTTATCAAACAGCGCTGCAAGCTCGTAGGGCTGATGCCCTTCTTTCATCAATACAAAAGTTGAGCTGGTGAACGTTGTCCATTTCCCAGGGTCCTTGATTTTAAGATCTTCCCATTTTTCAATCGACAAAAGAAACTTGAAGTACATGCTGGAGTTGTCTGAAACCCGGTCGGCTACGGCTGCCACGGTAAATACTTCTTTTGCGGTTTCGCTGAACTTGATAGAAATCTGTTTGCCCAGGGGTTCTTCGTCTCCAAAGTATTTTTGGGCCATCTCGGCGGTGATGATAATGTTGTTCTTGTCGCGCAGCGCCTGGCGGTCACCCGATTGGACCCCAAAACTGAATGTGTTCAGAAATTCCTTGTCCACAAACCATAGATTCTCACTAAATACCTTGTCACCATTTCGCACGCTCACCCCGCGAAGGCGTTGGATGCGAATCGCCGATTCAACCGCGTTGTGTTCCGCCTCCAGGGCAGGTCCCAATAAATAAGGAGTCGACGACCAGTTCTCAGTTTCATCGCCTCCTTTTACTTTATCCATCACCAGGAAAATCCGGTCTCCCTTTTTGTGCATC
The DNA here is from genome assembly GCA_041484175.1 of Cyclobacteriaceae bacterium. GTDB lineage: Bacteria > Bacteroidota > Bacteroidia > Cytophagales > Cyclobacteriaceae > ELB16-189. The sequence continues at coordinate 2,236 of JBGPGZ010000384.1, forward strand.
GTGTCCAAATTGTAAAAAGAGTCCAACAAAATAAAAATGGTGATCGCGCAACCCAGCGCTACGGAGAGACCAGCGATGTTGATCGAGGAGGGCACGATATTGCGGATCATGCTGCGAATGCCGGAAATGAAATAACTTTTGAACATGGCGGCGGAAGTTGAAGAAGACCCAGCGTATTTTTTTGTTCGTTTAATGTTTGACCAGCGCAAGAAGCGCAACACATTCCAGATAAAATGAAGATCGGCCTTGCGCTTGCTCCCCTGCCGGATTTGTTTGAAATACAATTCATGGGCATCGCCCTGGATGTTTTCCAGCAATTTCGGATTGCAATACCATTCCAGAAAGCGATCGGCCCAATGCGGAGGGTGTGTTTTCACGTGCAACTGAAATTAAGCGCCACTTTGGGGATCTGGTTATACAGATGTGAGCGCATGGTGTTAACGATCTCGAGTGATTTTTTCCCAGCGGCGGTAAGGTTAAAGATCCGCTTCCTTCGTCCGCCGCGTTCCTCGGTGGAACCTCCCATTTCCGATTTGACAAATCCCTTTTCTTCAAGCCGGGTCAGCACAGAGTGAACGGCACTGATATTCAACTTTCTGCCCGTTTGCTTCTCAATTTCCTCCATGACGGCCACGCCATAAGCTTCTTTATAAAGCACGCCGACGGTCAGCAGGATGAGTTCTTCCAGTTCGCCCAGATACGTTCCTTTCATAACTTTAAAGGTTTAATTCTACAAACGTGAAAGTAATAGATATGTTTCATGTTTGTAGAATTTCTATCGAAATAGTTGTATTAACAACAATTGTATGTATCTTTGTTTGAGGGTTTACGTATACATTGTCAGAACCAAAAAAAGGTACCGCCAAGGCGGGAAAAAACCATGAAAACAGCGCTTCACAAAGCCAATACGCGCGGCCATGCCAATCACGGATGGCTCGATACAAATCACACTTTCAGTTTTGCCCATTACTATGACCCCACCCGCATTCATTTCGGCGCCCTGCGCGTCCTGAATGATGACTTCGTTGATGGCGGCATGGGGTTTGGAACCCACCCGCACGACAACATGGAAATTGTTTCCATTCCGCTGAGCGGCGACCTCGAACACAAAGACAGCATGGGTACTACCGCGCTGATCCGCGAAAATGATATTCAGATCATGAGCGCCGGCACCGGCGTAGAGCACTCGGAGTACAATAAGAACAAAGACAAAAAAGTAAACTTTCTTCAAATCTGGGTGTTCCCCAAAGTAAGAGACATTGAGCCCCGGTACGAGCAAAAGACTTTCAAGCCGGAAGAGCGCATCAATAAACTTCAACAAATTGTTTCTTCGACAAAAGGCGACGATGGCGTTTGGATCAATCAGGACGCCTGGTTCTATTTGGGCGATCTGAAAAAAGGATTCCAAACGGATTATGCCATCAAAGGAAAAGGGAATGGCGTCTACGCCTTTGTCCTGAATGGCGATGTGACGATCGGCGGGCAGAAACTTAACAAGCGCGACGGCCTTGGCGTCTGGGAAACGGAAAAACTTTCCATATTGGCTGATAGCGATGCCGAAGTTTTGCTGATGGATGTACCGATGGAAATCGATACTAAAACTCAGGATTAAACCTAAGACCCCTCTCCTCCGGAGGAGAGGGGCTGGGGTGAGGACATGAAAATAAGAATTCTTGTGATCGGCCGGAATACTCAAATCAGGGAAACCATTTTGCGGCTGATCAACAGTCAGCAAGACTGGCAAGCGATTGGAGCGCTGACCGACGACGAGGCCCTGAATCTGTTTTCAACGCAACCGAGCGATATTGCCTTGATCGGAGGCGGTGTGGATAATAAATCGGAACAAAAACTTGCTGCTGCTTTCAAAAAAATGAACCCGGCCGTAAAAATTGTTCGGCACTATGGCGGGGGAAGTGGATTGCTCTTTAATGAAATTCTCGAAGCCAGCGGTCTAAACTAAAATGAATAATCCCACCCTAAGTCCCTCTCCCCCGGAGCGGCCCGCCCGGATGACCGGTCGGACGGGGGTTGGGGTGAGGCTAAAACTAAATCCGACTCCCTCTCCTCCGGAGAGAGCCGGGGTGAGGCCATGAAAAACAGAACCGTATCAAGCATCTTATTTGCCGAACCCTACGACATGGGCGGCATGCCGATCCGGCAACCATTTCCTTCGCAGCATGTGGAGCAAATTGATCCGTTTATTTTGCTCCACCATGCTGTTGTCAAGGTCCCGACCCATCTCGAGCCCGATCGCGCTGGCGTTGGTCCTCATCCTCACCGCGGATTTTCACCGGTCACATTCATCTTTAAGGGAGGCGTTCATCACCGCGACAGCCGCGGAAATGACAGTGTGATCTATGAAGGCGGAGCCCAATGGATGAATGCGGGAATGG
>JBGPGZ010000385.1:0-4628 GCA_041484175.1 Cyclobacteriaceae bacterium
CCGTTGATCATGGCGCCACCACAAAAAGGTAACCGGTGGAGGGTGAATATGTATCGCATCGACTACGACGACGGTGATTCGGAATGGTCATGGCAACTGACCAGGAAAACTTTTCACGACTTTGAAAAATTTGGTACGCTCTTGTTTGAGTGAGACGTTATTGCTCCAACACAAAGACACCCTTCCTACCCATGAAACGTCATCCCGGCGTTTCTGCCGGGATCCCGAGGAAATCATGGCTGAGATGATGCTATGAAATGCGCTGCGTGACTCTCTGAATGGAAAACTTTTTTTGACCCTCCTTTGAAAATAAAAACCACTTCCCCTATCTTTGCACCATGCTTGAACAAAAAGCGACATATCATTTTGATTGCAGACCAAAAGGCAGCCTGAACGGCGGCATTAGGTTACTGCCTCGGATTTTCAGTTGACTTGATCCAAGTTAAACTGAAAACCCGGGCATTGTCCGGGTTTTTTTATTTCACTCCGGACTTATCGAAAAAAAATTTCGTCTGAAAAGACGGATGATATCGCTTTGCCTGGACGAAGCAGAAAGGAGTCTATGATCATGAGAATTGAATGGATTGAAAAACACTTAAACGAAGCGGAACAACTTATCTGCAACAAAGATGTAGAGCAAGGCCTGAGACTTCTCAGCAACCTGTTGTATGAAGAACCCGGATATGGCAGCCTTCACAACCACCTCGGTTGGGCTTATCTGTATTACACGGCAGATTTGGCCAAAGCCGAAATGCACTTGAAGCTGGCTGTCAAGTTCGACCTGGATTTTGCAGCTCCATGCCAGCACCTGGGTGCATTGTATCTGCGGCTGGGCCGGTACAGCGAAGCATTGGTTGCCTTCGAGCAGGGCCTCCAACGGCCGATGGCCAACAAGGTCGCTCTTTTGGAGGGCATGGCACAAGCGTATGAGTTGAGAAACGAATACACCAAAGCCATCGAATACTACAAGAGAGCACTTGTCAGCACGCTGGGTGCGGAGAGCTATGCGCTGAATGAAGGCATCAAGCGGTGCCGGAAAAAAAGGTTCTCCTATTTTTTTACTTTTTAATGGAAGTCGTCCCCAGCGGGCGGCTTTTTTTCATCCTGCATACCAATTTACAAGCCTGTCATGAGCCCGGTTCAGGCAATAGTAGTATATTGGTTTTCGTAACAAAACCGGCATTCCTCACCGGTATGGCAAGATAAGAATGGCAATACCTATTTATGTGATCGGCAGCTCCAACACCGACATGGTGGTGAAAACCGAGAAACTTCCCATGCCGGGTGAAACGGTCATGGGCGGCATTTTCTTTATGAACCCCGGTGGCAAAGGCGCCAACCAGGCCGTCGCGGCAGCCCGATTGGGAGGACAAGTTATTTTTATTGTCAATGTGGGCAGCGATATTTTCGGCAAACAATCGGTCCAGCATTTTCACCGCGAAAACATCAACACAACGTACGTAACAATGGACCCTGAACAACCTTCCGGGGTGGCCCTCATTGGCGTTGATTCACACGGAGAAAACAGCATCAGTGTAGCGCCGGGCTCCAACAGTCAACTGGATATCAGAAAAGTAGAACGCGCGCTAAAGACAGTTACTGCACCGGCTATTGTCTTGCTCCAAATGGAGATACCAATGGCCACCGTTGAATACGCCATTGGACTTGGTCATTCAAAAGGACTCCATGTAATCTTGAACCCTGCTCCGGCCCGTCCCCTCGGCGAAGCCATTCTAAAGCGGTTGCATGTGATTACCCCCAATGAATCGGAAGCCGAGTTGCTCACCGGTATCCGGGTCATCGATGCAAGTTCCGCAGCTCAAGCAGCAAAAAAAATCCGCTCGTTGGGCGTTCGCAATGTAGTTATCACACTTGGATCCAAGGGTGCCTTCCTGTTGAACGATACCATCGCTGGACAAATTTCGACACCTGCCGTGAAGGCCGTCGATACTACTGCTGCCGGCGATTGCTTTAATGGCGCGCTCGGTGTGGCACTCTCTGAAAAAAAACCATTGGAGGAAGCTGTGGCCTTCGCCTGCCGAGCCGCCTCAATCTCCGTTACCCGTTTGGGAGCTCAGGCGTCGATGCCCTATCGCAAAGAAGTCGATGAACTTGTCAAGGCGACCGTTCAATCCAACTAATTCATAACAATGTTTCTGCTATGAAAAAATCACATTTAATTGTCTTGTTAATCATGCTGATCTCCTCTCCAGGCTTCTCCCAGAAAACAATAACGATATCAAAAACAGCGCTGCAGGACAAGATCAAAGGCGGATGGGCCGGACAAGTGATCGGCGTTACTTTTGGCGGACCCACGGAATTTCGCTACGAGGGGACCATGGTCAACGAATATCAACCCATCCCCTGGTACGATGGTTACATCAAACATACGATGATCAATAATCCAGGTCTGTACGATGATCTGTATATGGACCTCACGTTTGTAGACGTATTTGAAAAAGAAGGTCTTGATGCGCCGGCTGCCGCGCACGCCCAGGCATATGCGCGAGCCGGATACATGCTTTGGCACGCGAACCAGGCAGGTCGCTATAATATCCTTCACGGAATGATGCCACCCCAATCGGGTCATTGGTTAAACAATCCGCATGCCGATGACATTGACTTTCAGATTGAATCGGATTTCGCCGGACTCATGGCCCCCGGCATGCCGAACACGGCAATTCAGATCGGCGACCCTATTGGTCACATCATGAATTATGGTGACGGCTGGTATGGCGGTGTCTACATCAGCGCCATGTATTCCCTGGCCTTTACATCCGGTGATATCAATTTTGTTGTCAATGAGGCGCTGAAAAGCGTCCCGCAACAAAGTACTTTTTATCAATGCATCGCGGATGTGATTCAATGGCACCGGCAGTTCCCCAACGATTGGAAGCGTACCTGGTTTGAGCTGCAAAAAAAATGGACGGACGAGGTGGGTTGCCCCGATGGGGTATTTCATGCATTTAATATTGATGCCAAAATCAATTCTGCCTATGTCGTGCTCGGCTTGCTCTATGGTGGTGGAGACTTTTCAAAAACGATGGATGTAACTACGCATGCCGGTCAGGATTCGGATTGTAATCCATCCTCGGCCGGCGGCATCCTGGGTACGGTGCTGGGTTATGATAAAATACCCGCATACTGGAAAATGGGCTTGAAAGAAGCTGAAGGCATTGATTTCAAATACACCACCATATCCTTGAACAAGGTGTACACGCTGGGCTTCAAACATGCTTTGCAAATAATCGAACGTAACGGGGGCAAGATCAACGGCGAGGAGGTTTCGATCACAACGCAAACCCCCATACCCGTCCGGCTGGAGCAAAGTTTTCTTCATCATTATCCGATTGGAACGGTGTCTATTCAAAAAGATCTGGAAACCGAATACACAACGGAGTTCGAGGGTACCGGTTTTGTACTAAAGGGCGAGGCAAAACCCAAACAAGGTGCTTCCTGGGATTATTCCGGCTCATTTGCTTTCAACGCAGAGTTATATATTGATGGGCAGAAAGTCGAAACGGCGCAGCTTCCGGTCAGTTTCACGCAGCGGCGCCACGAATTATTCTGGAAATACCAAATGCCCAAAGGCAAACATGCGATCCGAGTAAAGTTATTGAATTCAGACCCCGGCTATTCGCTGCGGCTCAGGGACATCATCGTCTATGGCGATCAGCCGGGGAAACCAACCAAACCTGATTGACCAGGAGAATTCAACATCCATGTTCATTATTCAATCCTATTCCACCGCGGTTATTTTCTGCTTCATCACCATGTTGTGCTGGGGTTCGTGGGCCAACACGCAAAAATTGGCGGCGGCCCAATGGCGCTTTGAATTATTTTACTGGGACTATGTTATTGGCATCGTTGCCCTTGCTTTGTTATTGGCTTTTACACTCGGCAGCATGGGTGAGGGAGGGCGGGCATTTTTGCAGGACGTCGGCCAGGCGAATTCCGGCAACCTCTGGTCTGCACTGATGGGTGGGATGATTTTCAATGCGGCGAATATTTTGCTTGGCGCAGCTATTGCCATTGCCGGGATGTCCGTGGCTTTTCCCGTTGGGATCGGATTAGCATTGGTAATAGGGGTCATCGTAAACTACATTGACACGCCTGTTGGCAACGGGAACGTGTTGATCGGCGGCGTTTTATTTATTGTGATCGCCATTCTTTTGAATGCAAGAGCCTATCGCAAACGCTCTGCAGGGTCTGGCGGTGTCTCCGTCAAGGGGCTTGCCCTGTCGGTCATCAGTGGGTGCCTCATGGGATTATTTTATAAATATGTGGCTGGCTCGATGTTCCCGGATTTCAATGTGCCGGAACCAGGCAAGCTCAGCCCTTACACCGCGGTAGTCCTTTTTGCGGCCGGCATTCTGGTTAGCAATTTTGTTTTTAATTCGCTGCTGATGGCGAAGCCTTTTGTGGGATCACCGGTTACTTACAAAGATTATTTCAACGGCACTTTGCGAAGTCATCTCACGGGCATTGCTGGAGGAGTGATCTGGTGTGTCGGCATGTCTTTCAGCATCATCGCCTCTGGAAAAGCCGGTCCGGCCATTTCCTATGGCCTTGGCCAAGGCGCCACTGTGGTCGCCGCCTTATGGGGCATCCTTGTCTGGAAGGAATTC
>JBGPGZ010000386.1:0-4622 GCA_041484175.1 Cyclobacteriaceae bacterium
CTTTTCCCGGTTGCTCTTGCCGGTCTCACTTTTCCACTCCCTGTTTTTCGCTGCTCTATCGTTGTTTTTCTTGTAGCACCCACCTGTCTGTTTCCTCTTGGAGCGGTAAAAGTTTGTTTTTTGGTTTCGCGATAATGATTCACGGATGACTGATGCCTTGTTGTGACTATAACCGATGTTGTTCTATGGGGAGCATAGACGCGATGCGCATGTTCAACCCTGTACGCAGGTGCTACTACATAGTGGTTGCGATAAGGAGTCCGATAGTGATAAAATGCACGATATCGAACCGGTCTCCAGGGGCGCCACCACACAGGGCGAACGCTCCACACCCAGGGTGACATCCACATCCGATAGGATGGCGTGTACACATAGCGCACGGCCGGCCATGCCCATACGTTTACTACCACAATGCTGGTACTGGTCCCTGCATTTACGCTAACTTCCTCAGTAGGTTCTAAGATCGTCTGCTCGCCATAAATATCCTCATCACCAACGATCTGGAGAACTGCTTCATGATCACCCCTTCTTTCCAGCTCAATAACAGCGATGTCCTGGCTTTCTGTTTCAGACATCACTGCCTGCAGTACAAACGCATGGGCCTCCTGGTCCGAATTGTCAATGACCTTGATATAATCAATTTCCCCATCTTCATTCAAATCAAGGTTGTTCACTTTGTTATCCTCTGTATTCAAAAGTCTTTCGAAATCTTCCGGGGATTCAGCTCTTTTAAACATTTCAAGCGCGCCTTCCAGGCTAAAATTGTCTCCCGGAAGGCCCGTTGAATAAGCCCTCGTTCTTTGTGCAAATGAAGACCCTGAAATCATCAATGCAAGGGGTGCTAAGAAAATGAGAAGTAATTTCATAAGTTATTTTTTTGTTGGTCAATGGCCCTAAAACAATCAAGATTTGGTTAATGGGGCTACTTACATCCTCTAAAAATTCCGTGCCACCCGCTTTGGTAGATTACTTTGCCGATCAACTCAACCCTATCACTTTTTGCGTCCATGAGCATCATTTTTTGTCTTATGAACTTAAAATCCTAATCATTTTCACTGCTTTCGCTGCCAAAAGGAGCAGTCAGGTAAAAGCAAAAAAGAGTTCACTGGTTGCAACCAATTGATTTCGTCTTGTAAATTCGCAGGAGAATCGATAAATTCGGTGACTATTCCTCGCAACCTTTGGTTGCTTTTCTTCCAGATTTCTATTGTGTCAACTTTACGATTATGCCACAATTACATGCATCCCAAGAAGAATTCAACCGGAGACTTATAGAAAAAGAAATAGCACGTCAAGCAGCTGCGGAAGCAACAAAAATCCATGAATCGGAAAAAGCAGCCGCAAGAGAAAAGACAGAGGCTAGAGAAAAGGCAGAGGCACGAGAAAAAGAAGAGGCAAGAGGAAGAACCTTAGATCGCAGAATAAAACGGGGCGCCTTAGCCGCGTTTTTTGGCGGTCTTGCCGCCATGATTCTGCTTATACAAACACCTGCAAAGTACTCCGGGGCCGTTGAAGTGCAGAGCTTTACCGTCGAACGCCATGCTGATGCAGCGGTCAATGATATCTCCGAAAACCAGCCACGCACTAAAAACACCCTATTCACTGACCTAACGTCATCCCAAAGCGAGCAATTCAAAGTCAGGGAATATTTTACCACGCTCCTTGAAAATTGCCGTGCGACCAATGTCGGCAATGACAGTGCTGTGATTAATTTTGTTTCGGCAAAAAAAGTGAAGTCCAAATACCTTCTCACGTACAGCAATCTCAAAGATGGTTATATTCAGGGTACCGCAAGCGTATTCGACAACATACCGGACTTAATCACTTATGCCAGAAACATCGTACCGCGAATAAAAGAAACCAATGGAGCCCGGATCTTTTTCGAGGGCGACAACTCCGAACCAAGCGAAGAATTGATCAATTTGCTCGACGATGAGCAATTGAATTTCTATCGAAGGAGCAGTTCGATCAGCAAGAATTATTATCAGACCATCCAGGACCTCGAACAAGTGAAACCATTTGATGTAAGGGCTGCAACCTTTATCAACGGCATACCGGAAAAGGATAGTGATATTACTGCTCAAGGATATTCATTGAATGATAAAGACGATTTAGCGAAGATATCCCGGGATTTCTCAACCAAGCTTTCGCATTCAACCCGAGTAACCTTTAGAGAAAACGTGATCGATGAGCTGGAGAACGGATCCCGTGATATCCTTTTATTAATTGCCCATTCTGACAAACTCGAAATATTTCTAGGGGGCGAAAAGATCTCGCTGGAAGAGTTGAAAACAATCAAGGGAAAAGGGACGCGGAAAAGACCCAGGACTGCTTATCTCTTTTGTTGTAATTCCGGAAATATGAATCAGACCAAAGGGATCTTTAGTAAGCCCATCGAATCATTTTCTGAGGTCCTGATTTCCAATGATATGGTGGACTCAATCATTGCTCCTGCACACGAGATCGGCATTGCTGAATCGAACATGGTTCTTGATTATTTGATAAACAATCAGACCATTCGGGACATCAGGAAAGAAATCAGCAAGAAATGGCAGCTAATTGCATTTATTTCTAAACATCAAAATGACAGACTATGAAAACAAACCTGACCTCCTACTTTTCCGATTTATCCATAGTTCAGTCGCCACTTACGTTTGGACCCGGGAGAACAGCAAGGAAGAACTTTTGGACTATAGCCTGCTACCTGTCATTCATTATCGGTATTTTCGCAAGGCAGATCACACAATTCCCGAAAGTACAAATGAATTTGGGTAATATAAATATTCCAATCATTGTGGCATCGGTTATTATCGGGCTTGCTTTTTTCCCTTTTATTGTCAGACTAATCATTAAGCTTGCCAAAAATCTCGAGTCTTTTAGAAACAATTCTTCTGAGTCGCTAAATATGATTCATGTGTTGTGCTCTTTTAGCTGGGGATTTTTTATTGATCTCATTATCGGAAAAATGAATGTGTTGGTTACTCCATTTTTCGACAATTAATAATTATTGGAAATTAATTCCCCACAAAGACAAGAATGTATCTGGTTTGGTTCGCATTGCTCCAGCCTACATCATCCCCGCAACAACGTGAATCTCATCCTCCGATACTTCATACCCCCGTTCTGAATTGGTCTGCAAATTTATCTCTACATTCAATCTTCTGAATTCCCGCGCTGTTTTCGAAGTTCTGAAGCCGGCACCCATTCATCCCTTTCGGAAGTGGAAATAAATAACGGAGTTTGTTCAAAATCGCCTATGAATTTCCCTGAAATGCAAATAATTTGAAACGGTTTCCATGCTCGTATTCTATTCCAGGTTACACATATTTTCAATATAGTATTTTAAAGTCATAAAAAACCAAGCACTTGCAAAGGCAGTTTTCTAGTTTATCAATTTCAACAGAGAGGCAACTGTGAAATTTTATTACATTCACGTATAGCTAAATACGCGGTATGATTCTAAGTGTACTAAATAATAAGACTGCCAGGATTTTCTTTATCCTGATTGGAGTGAGCTCCCTGTTCAGTACCTGCAAAAAAGAAACGGATGACGAGAGCGAGTCTAGCGGGAGTTTGTTTAGAGAAAACATTAGGACTACGGAACCCAGGACTGCAGAAGAAGAAATGTCGGGGTTTAAACTTCCACCCGGATTTGAAATACAATTGTTTGCATCGGAGCCGGATATTGATAAGCCGATCAACATGGCCTTTGATGCCAAGGGACGGATGTGGGTCACGCAATCTTTTGAATATCCTTTTCCGGCTTCTCCAGGTGTAAAGGGCACCGATCGATTGACTATCCTGGAGGACACGGACAAGGATGGCAAGGCGGACCGCTTTACCAATTTTGCCGATACGCTGAACATCCCGATCGGCGTTCTTCCGCTCGTAGATGGTGCGCTCGCATTTAGCGTTCCGAGTGTTTACAAATTCACGGATTCGGATGGCGATGGAAAACCGGAGCATAAAAAATTACTGCTCGGCCCGTTTGGCTATCAGGATACGCACGGAATGGTGAGCAATTTCACGCGCGGTTATGACGGCTGGGTACACGCCTGTCATGGTTTTACAAATCTCTCCACCGTGGCGGGAACAGATGGAGATTCGATCACGATGCTATCCGGAAATACCTTCCGGTTTCGTCTTGACGGAAGCCGCGTCGAGCAAATGACATACGGACAGGTCAATCCATTTGGCCTCGCTTACGATGAGAACGGATATATCTATTCAACCGACAGCCATAGCTCTCCGCTGTATCAACTGATCCAGGGCGGCGATTACCCTCATTTTGGAAAAGTGGAGATCATGGCCTTTGCACCCGACATGAAGCCGTTGGAGAACGAAGCGACTGCCCTTTGCGGAATCGCATATTACGCGGATACAAAGTTCCCTGCAGCATTCCAGGGTAATTTTTTTATCGGCGATGCAGTCACTTCAAGGGTGCATCGGTATTCCTGGGTGAATAAAGGTTCCTCGCCGGTAGGCAAATCAGAAATAGATTTTGTCAAGAGCGCAGATCCGTGGTTCCGGCCCGTGAACATCAAACTGGGTCCCGATGGGGCGCTCTATGTCGCCGACTTTTACAATGCCATCATCGGACATTATGAAGTGCCGCTGGGTCA
>JBGPGZ010000387.1:0-4616 GCA_041484175.1 Cyclobacteriaceae bacterium
CAGCACACGTTGATTTAAAGTCGTAACACACCTTACATTCATCAGGATCACCTCTCCTATGTTTATCGTCAGTGCCTATGCAGTAAATGTAGGTAGGGGCACATGAAGGACTTCCGTATATACAGTTCTTAATGGCTTCGTACATGCCAATTATTTTTCGAGGTTACCGAGAATCCAGGACCAATTCGGTATTGATAATGGCGTTGTCGGATTAGTCCTTCTTTCTTCGTCGATCGGCGCCTTGTTGGCGATGCCTTTTACGGGTTGGCTCATTATCCGCAACGGAAGCCGGAGGATCAGCATTTTTTCCTGTTACTTCTATTGTTCGCTTATTCCACTCATCCCCTGGATGCCTCACCTTTGGGCGTTGATCATCTTGTTCTTTTTTCTAGGCATTTCCTCGGGCATGCTTGACGTGGCCATGAATTCCCAAGCCGTCATGGTGGAAAAGCAATTGAACAAGCCCATTATGACATCCTTCCACGCGCTCTTCAGCATTGGAGTGATGGCAGGCGCTGTTGGCGGGTCGCTTTTCACAAAGCTTGGAACGGGACTCTTTGTTCATTTTGCCGTTATCACGACCGTCAGTCTGATCACCGTTTTCATCGCGCGGTATTATCTGATTCATGATAAGCCATTGGTCAATGAGGTTGAAGAGCCCGCCTTCCGGTTGCCCAATGCAGCCATGGTCAGCATCGGAGTCATAGCCTTTTGCTGTATGCTGGGAGAAGGGGCGATGGCCGATTGGAGCACAAACTATATGGAAAACGTATCGCTCGCGGACCCGGCGCTTGCCCCGATCGGGCTCTCTGCCTTTGCCCTGGCGATGACCATCGGTCGTATTTTCGGCGATGGAGCCCGTGTCAGATTCGGGGACCGTTCACTGATGGTCACATGCGGGCTCATCTCTACGGCGGGGTTAGGGCTGGCCATCATTTTCATCCACCCTTTCGCTGTCATCACAGGACTCTTCATCGTTGGGATCGGCTTATCCGCCATTGTTCCGATTGCCTACAGCATTGCCGGTCACACCAAAGATCTTCCCCCCGGCGTGGGGCTTGCCATGGTCACCACCGTCGGGTATTCCGGATTTTTATTCGGGCCACCGATCATCGGATTTATTGCTGATTGGCAAAGCCTGCGCGTTGCGCTGGGGCTTGTCATGATCCTGTTTATGGTCATGACTTTTTTGAGTTTCAAGAGAAAGTCCTGATCGACCAAATTCACAAATCGGCAATTAATCGGCAATCGCCAATGGCGCATTGGATATCAGCACAAATTCGGCTGAATTGCGATTAGTGAATTAATTACGAATTACGGGAGAACGCAATTGCGAATTGCGCTCCAAAGTCCCGTAGGGATGAGATATTGGTAAACAGGGACAAGGATAGAGTTTAAGTCCCGTCAGGGACGACCTATCGGTCAAACATCGCTAATAACTGCCAGTGATTGATATTCCGTTCCTACGGAACTCCATAGGCTTGACGATTCGTGGTTACCGATATTTCGTTCCTACAGAACTGAATGCAAATACGGGTGAAAAAATTTACGAATTAAAAATTACGCTGAAACCTATTCCTAATCAAATACTTGTCAGCGAACTTTGCGAACCTTTGCGTTCTCTGCGGTTAAAAGAGATCCAGCGAGAGCGATCCACTCGCACAAAAGGACCGTTTTTACCGGACAGCATTGCATTGGTTGAACTTTTTAGCTTGCCAAATCCTTTGTACGTTTACCGGATTGATTTATGGCGATTGATTTAAAGTCCATTGAGAAGATCTCCAAGGCGTTGGGCGACAAAAATCGCCTGTTGATCCTGGGGCACCTGACCAAGAAAGGAGGCAGCGCACAATGTGCCGAGATCACGGGTGTCATCGATTTGTCGCAACCGTCGATCTCCCATCATGTTAGAATCCTGGTGGAGGCCGGGCTTATTGAACCCGAAAAAGAGGGCAGAAACCTCAAATACACGCTCAATGAGAAGGTTCTTGAAAATTATTTGAAATTTCTGGGACACCTGAGGAACCATTGACCCTTTTTTTTGATTAATACATTTATAGTTGTAAATATATAAATATATCAATTAAACCTGAATGCCATTTTCCTTATGAAAAGCAACGTACAAAAAACAATAGCCTGGATATTGACCGCTATCGCCGGCCTGATCATTGCCTCCAGCGGAATCGCTAAACTGGCAGGAGCGCCACCCATTGTCGAAGGGTTAACCAAAATGGGGCTCATCAACTACATTCAACTGCTTGCAGCGATGGAGTTGGTTTTTACGGCCTTGTTCATTTTTCCGAAGACTTCCAAAATCGGTTTTCTCCTGATCACCTGTTATTTCGCAGGAGCCCTCGCCACCGACTTGTCGCATGGAAACAGCATCGTAGCCCCTATCGTTATTCTCGTGCTCGTGTGGGTGGCTGCATTTCTGAAGAAACCTGAAATTTTTATCGAACGGAGATCGGTAATCGGTGACCGGTGATCGGTATCGGTAATCTGATGCTGGATTCTGTAGATTCGATTGGTTCTGACATGGGTCATTCGTGGGACATGCATGGGGTTAAACATCCACATTCAAGTTTCAATTAGTTTCAAGTCTCAGTTACCATAAAGGCTACCATAAAGTCTCCTCCCCGCCTCTTCAAACTTGTCCCCGGGTTTCCAAACCGGCCGGGCCGGTGAATTGCCGATCAACCATGAAGAATACACATAGGCTCGCAAAAACTTCTCCAGGTAGTCAAAGTCAAGCGATGAAACTTCGTCGGCGGGTTGGTGGTAATACTTGATCAGTTCTTCATCAAAGCTTTTGACGCCGGGTGAAAAATCGACGGCCGGAACTCCCTTGACAGCAAAGTTGTAATTGTCGGAGCGCTCGTAGAGATTTTGTTCCGGAGCAGGATCGCCCTTGAGTCCAAGGCCGAAGGCTTCACAACCCTTCTTCAGCAACTCGTCGGCCGTAGTCCGGTTCAGATCGATCAGGGTAACGATGGTCTTATCATTGTACCCAGCTCCATCGCAATCGAGGTTGTAAACCGTTTGGGCGAGGGGAACCAAGGGATGCCCCGCATACCACCGACTGCCCAATAGACCTCTTTCTTCAGCGCAGAAGGCCAGGATCAAGATAGATCGTTTCGCCGGATTTTTTGAAAAAAATTTAGCTGCTTCCAGGATCGCCGTCGTGCCGAGTGCATTGTCTCGTGCGCCATTGTAAATGCTATCCGGGCTGTCGTTTTTCCTTACGCCTACATGGTCGTAGTGGGCCGAAAGGATTACATATTCCTTCCTGAGCTTCGGATCGGTTCCTTCAATGACGCCGATCACGTTTTTTCCGGATATCCCCTTCGGTGTCGACGCATCAATGGTAAGACTTCCCCTGGCGCTCTTTTGCTGAATAAGATTGGTGAGGGCACCGGAAGCCGACTTTCTCATCCACAAATGAGGCATGTCATTGGTTTCCGGATTGTCCCCCGCCAGGGATGTCCGCGTTCCAGAAAGAAAACCCGCAATCATTTGCCACGGCATTTCCTGAAACGTCATGATCTCAATCAAGGCCACTCCGCCCTTCTCCTTTACGCGTTTGTACTTCTGCGGCGAGTCCTTCACAAATGCCTGCCTGGCATTCCCGGTTTCGGAACTGCCCGTGTAGGCCACCACCATTTTTCCCTTTACATCAGTGCTATTGAAATCCTCCTCGTTGCCGTATCCGACAAATACGATATCACCCTCACTGGCAAACGACTTCCCTTTCAGCAGGAGCAGATCATCCTTAAACTTAAAGACCTCATTTCCTAACTTGAGATCCACCACGCCTGGCG
The DNA here is from genome assembly GCA_041484175.1 of Cyclobacteriaceae bacterium. Classification (GTDB taxonomy): domain Bacteria; phylum Bacteroidota; class Bacteroidia; order Cytophagales; family Cyclobacteriaceae; genus ELB16-189. The sequence goes on from JBGPGZ010000387.1 coordinate 3,819, forward strand.
GTCGGACTTGCTGGAGGGCTACTTCCTGAAAATACGTGCCGGAGCCACCGACCGTCTTTACGCCCAGGATCTTTAGCTGCGCTGCAACATAATTTGCTGCAATGGCCACTTCCGGAGAACCGGTGTCGCGCCCCCGCATTTCATCCGAGGCAAGAAAGGTCAAATGAGCTTCGGCGTCGTCTTTGGTTACCGCAGCCTTTATTTTTTCAACGACTTTTCCTTGCGAAAAAGTTGTTAGTACCAATCCGAGCAAGGGAATGATGAATAATAGTTTTTTCATAAGGTTGTTTCGCTTATTTGTTTCTATGGGACGGCATTTTCGCATGCGCATTTCATGGGGCCTTCTCCACGTTGATCCCCACGGGGTCCCGGGTCAAAGCCCGGGAAGACATTTCATAGGTAAAATGGAAACTTGAACATTGGACTTTAACCTTAGACTTTGGACTTTGGACCTTAAACATTGAACTATTTTATGATTTAGCGATAAAATTAGGAGATTCTCCCAAGTCGCAAAAATAAGGGAAAACGGATCGTTTGCCTTTCATGGTTCCACCACGGCCTGATCTTCTCGATAAAAGCGTCGACGGGATTTATCTGGTTGGCCAGAATATATTTTTGCACGGACGACCACGTGCTGAGATAGCCCCGAAATTCTTCCAAAGTCCAGTCAAAATAAAACTTGAACTCAGGTACATTTATTTCCTGAAATGGGAAGAGAATTGTCCGGTATTCTTCATCAATCAGTCTGCGCTCCTTGTCCCAGTACGGGCCTACGACCTGTGTATAGAAATGTCTTAG
>JBGPGZ010000388.1:0-4611 GCA_041484175.1 Cyclobacteriaceae bacterium
CAAATCCTTTAGGTACTTCTCAACGTCTGCGAATACAACCTTCTTTTCTTTATTTGTCAATTCAAGTTTCATAGGTTATAAACATACAAAAAACTAATTTTTTGCAGCCGTTACATCCGTAAATTATTGGATTCTTTTTTGATTGAAAGCCACGATCGTGGTTCCTACTTTGAGGTTTCCATTCTTCTCTTCCAATTCACTCCCCGAAGGCAATACCACGATAAGCCGGGCCGATTTGGCTCGTATTTCGAAGCATCCTTCTTCTGAAATTTCCTTCCTCACATATTCGTTCCACAGGGCATCGTACAGATCAACTTTTGATTTTGCATCGTTATTGAAGCACACAGTTTTGATTGTGTCGTAGGGATTGTAGTATAGGTAAGTGGGAAAAGAGTGCCCCCGGTAGAAATCAGTAGCATTGCAATTGAGCTGTAAAATCTTTTCAACATTCGTTTTTCTTACAATCGCCCCGAAAATTCCAACCTGGGCAGAACTGTAGAGGCTATACATCGAAGTTTCCGGCTGGCCTTTAGTCCATAGTGGTCCGTCGCCCAAGGCAACGGGACTGGCGCCTTTTAAGGATTTCTTCTTATAGGTGTAATCTTCTTTGCGAAGTCCTTCGTAGGCGATTACGTCCTTGGTTATTTCCTTCTTCTCCGGCAACCATTGATGCTGGTCGTCAATCTCATAGGGATAAAAGAGCCTGGCAGCATTGGTCAAATTGAGCATCCATTTGCCAATGGCGACCGCATAATGGCTATCGTAGCGCACCAGGGGCACCAGGGGCCATGCCGCATCAATTGAATTCATCAGGAACGCGTAGCCACCACCATCCGTAATACTCCCTTGCAATCCATAAACGTCATAGTCGCCCCAACGCGCAGCAATGACGCCCCACCCGGTTCTTCCGTCATTGGCCTTGCAGCCTTCAAAAGTCCAATCCAGGATTTTTTTTATATCATAACGAGTCCCGTGCTCGGCATTCAATCGGGCTGCAACCAAAGCACCAAAGGGCATAAGCACTTCATAAAACCTGCTTTCCTTTTGACTTAGAAACGCATCCATCGCCGACTTGGCACCTTTCAGGTAGCGTTCGTCTTTAAACTTTTCATAGGCACATAGTAAAATATACGCATGTCCCGCAGCGGCATCCTGCTGAAGAGGAATGCTGTTTGTCATTCCCTTCATTTTGCCGTAGTCAAAGTAGGAGTAATCGTAATCGCCCTGCAGGACCGAGTCGGCTTTGAAAAATTGTTCAGCGATAATATGCTGCAGGCTGTCGGCCCGGGGCACTCCGGGAAATAATTCGCAAACGCCGTAATAGAGTACGTTGGGAAAAACATCGTACCACCAATCGCGACCATAACCTCCACCAAGCGAGGCAACCGTCGGGTTGGTATTATCCATCATGATATTCCAGCCGTTGTCGGCATTGAAATAGTTCTGCGTCATTCTCACATAGTTGAACCCATCTTGGCTGGTTTTATCGATACCTACCAGCCCGGCGCCCAGTAATGAGCCCATAGAGCAAAGGGCTTCATGAAATTCTTTGCTGCCCTTCGACCCTTGCCTGACATCGCCAATCACCGTGTACATGCCAAACGTATTTTGTGGAAAATTCCGCTTTGCGCTATCAATCCAGATGAAAGGCAAATGTTCCCCTTTCAGATTGAGGTTAAATACATATTGATCAAAATTGCGTGCCTTCTCAAACCAGTCCATCATTCTAAAAGGTTCGGGTTGATCGGGCATGAGGGTGATTCTGTCAATGATGATTTGTTCCTCCATTTCTTGTTTCTCACTGCAAGCAGTAACAAGAAGGGAAACACTCACCAAAGCATAGACGAAGTGCAAGCGAGATTTAATTGTGATTCTCATTGAAATAGGGCGTTTATCAGCTCCGTTAGTGATGTGCCTGGCCGGGGGACTAAAGTTCAATTTATATAAAATCCTAAAGAGTGTATTGGAGTCTCTTGCTGCGAAAAATGGCACAAAAAAACACCCTCCATTTTCATAGAGGGTGTTTGCTTGATAACCTGAGCGCTAATTCTTTGGGTTCTGTGTTGGAGCGCTGCCCTCTGCGGGCGGATTGTAGACGATTTCATTGTCGGGAACGTCCCAGTAATCCCAGAATTGGTAATCGATCGACGCATTTGTATTAATGGTACCTGTGTTGTCAATGACAACGGCGTTCGTTCTTCCGCCTCCGGCGGAAAGCGGATTAATTACTCCATACCGCCTTGCATCATAAAAGGAAACACTTCTGAACAAAAGACCGACTCTTCTTTCACTCCTCAACTGGGCAATGGCTTGTGCTTGATTCAATCCGGTTCCCGAAGTAGCCGCCAGACCTGCACCTTCGTAGGTCCGGACATTGTCGACGCTGGTCAATCCTGCGTCTATGTTGCCAAGATAAATATTGGCCTCTGCTTTCATGAGCTCGTTTTCCTCATAGGAGCCGGCCATAAATAATTCATAGGCCCCCGGCTGAATGCCCCCATAAACAATGACGCCTGGTGCACCATTACCTCCATCCAACAATTGCCAACGTGTATTAAAGACATTTCCGCGATCCTGGTTTCCCAGCCATGCCGAAGAAAGTTGAAGGAAATTATTGTCTAACCGTGCATCTCCAGGTTGAAAATCCTGAATCAAGCGTTCACTTATTTTATAGGTTGTCCCGGCTTTAGGATCTCCGGTGGCCTTCGATGACGTGCAACCACCGGTACTATTCATCAGATCTCCATTTTCATTCGATCGCAGGGTGAAGACAAAATCAGTAGCCGAAATTCCATTTCCCGTCAATGTCATAATCTGATTCCATTGCGCTGAGGTCATTGCAGCAATGGTTGTGTTGGCAAGGATATTTCTTGCCCGCATGGAATTGATGTTGTGTAGCCACATGCTGGGTGTAATAACGCCACCGTGACCAACCTGACATATCAGTGGTATGATTGAACCGACGGTACCCACATAGTCAGCATTGGCGGCAAGCCCTCCCAAAATATCTTCGCATTTCTTAAAATTATTTTCAGCCTCTGCCAAGATATTGGCACTGGATTTGTAGTTTCCATTGGTCTTAAGAACATCGTCAACGATGACCCCGGCATAATATATTGAGCCAATTCTGGAGTAAGCAAATCCTTTCCACCAATAAGCCCAAGCCTTCAGCACGGCAATTTTTGTTGCAGCATCACCGGTAAACTGAATACCATCGACGACACTCAGTAGATAATTGGCCGAATGGTTTAAGGCGTACATATAACCCCATTCATAAAATGCCGGATTTTGATTGCCCAGCGTATTGAGATTATTTTGCCGTAACATCGCAGGTTGATGGATGGGAGCATTGGGATTCGCCACCACCGTGCCATTGTCCAGGGTTACCTTCTCCGGACAACCAATTTGGTTAATAAACACGTTTGCTGCTTCTGCTCCTATCACGTCGGCCATCAGATCATGCGAAGACGTGTATCCATAGAAAGCCGGTCCTGCCACCCCGTCACCAATCTTGAGATCCTTAAACCCATTTACATAAATCCCGGCCAACGCAAACTTCACAATCCCATCCTCGGTCAGAAGGGTCCCTGTTGTAGGCTCATTGGGGTTATGAACATCTAACTGATCTTTACACGAAGTAATTATTCCGGCAAAAGCCGCAATCAAGAAAGCTATTTTTAATTTCATAATGATTCAGTTTAAAATTAAAATCCAATGTTAAGGCCGACTTGATAAGACTTGAAATTGGGCAACGTGTTGTGATCAACTGCCCTGTCCCAGGACGAGTTGGTGGTACCCGAACTGATTTCAGGATCCATGCCCGTGTATTTGGTTTTAGTCCACAGGTTTCGACCCGTCAAAACAAGCTGCAGTTTCTTAAAGCCCCTGATATTGGCCAGCTTGGCAAAATCAATCGATACGTTAACATTGCGCAATCGCAGGAACGATGCATCTTCATAGAAATAGTTCTTTGTTCCATTTCTTGACACTTGCGCATAAACGCCGCGGTAAAAGGCAGTCCAGTTCCCGGATTCGCCATTAATCGTCAACGGGTTGTTATAATCACTGTGGATACCGTCGCGGTACATCCATTCCTTTGTCTGATTGTAAAGATGACTGCCGTTTATCCAGTCAAATTGAAACCCAAAATTGAGGAAGTCTTTGTAGGAAAGGCTATTGATAAAAGACATGTTGAACTTTGGATTCGGGTCTCCAAATGGGTACAGGTTGGGAGTAAAATAGGGCTGTTTCGAATTGGAGTCGACCACCCAGCCGTTGCTGGCGACCGAATAATTAGCCTGCTGTGACGGGTCAATATAGGGCTGACTGGTTGCAGGATCGATGGCGTTTACCTGGTGCAGCCCCAGATAACCTAACAGCTGACCGACTTTTTGACCTGCTTGAAGGGTGTAGCCCGTACTGCCGGCGGAAGAGAGAAGGACAATAGGAGGCCCATTGATTCCTGTAATTTCAGAGCTTTGCTTTCCGAAGTTGGTTGTTAGATTCCAACTGAAATTTCCTGAGTGATACAGCTGTGTATTCAACGAGAACTGGATTCCGTGAGAACCCAAAGAAAAAGCATTGTCCTTTAATTGGCCAACACCGGTCGAA
>JBGPGZ010000389.1:0-4608 GCA_041484175.1 Cyclobacteriaceae bacterium
AAGCAATCAGTCAGGCACAGGGCTACGTATACCAACCTTGATCCGGGAGAATATATTTTCAAAGTCAGGGGATTGGACAATGAAGGCAATCTGCCTTCAAACCCAAGAGAACTAAAGCTCACCATTGCACCGCCTTTCTGGATGACCTGGTGGTTCCGTACTTTATCGGTTTTGTTGGCAGCCGGTGGTTTTATTGCCGTATACCGGATTAGGATGAATTCTCTCAAGAGACAAAGAATGGAACTTGAAAGACAAGTCAATGAAAGGACCGACGAGGTCGTTCAACAGAAGGAAGATCTGAGGACACAAGCGGAACATCTGGAAAAAATGAATGAACGGCTGATTTCAAAGCAAGAAGAGACTGAAAACGCAAGGGCCGAGGCTGAAAAGGCAAACCAGGCTAAGAGCGTGTTTCTGGCTACGATGAGCCACGAAATCCGCACCCCGATGAATGGCGTGATTGGAATGGCCTCCCTGCTCGCCGAGACGCGCCTCAGCGATGAACAACAAGAGTATACCCAGTCCATCCGCAGTTGCGGTGAGAGCCTGCTGGGTGTCATCAATGACATCCTGGACTACTCAAAGATCGAGTCCGGTAAGATGGAATTGGAACTAACCGATTTTGATCTCAGAAACTGCATCGAAGATGTGCTCGATGTTTTTGCGAACAAAGCGGGCGAGACAGGATTGGACTTGATTTATCAGTTGGATCATGATGTCCCAACACAGATCGTGGGGGATAGTCTTCGGCTACGGCAAGTGTTAATGAACCTGGTTGGAAACGCCGTCAAGTTTACACACCAGGGAGATGTCTTTGTCGGCGTGCACCTGGTCCGTCGGGAAGGTGATGAACTCGAACTTGGCTTTGAGGTGCGCGATACCGGGATTGGCATACACAAAGATAAAGTTGGCCGGTTGTTTAAAGCCTTTTCGCAGGTGGACTCGTCCACCACTCGCAAGTACGGAGGTACAGGCCTGGGTTTGGTAATCAGTGAAAAACTGGTCATGCTTATGGGAGGTCACATTGATGTTGAGAGTTCATTGGGGCACGGTACAACCTTTACCTTTACTTTCCCCACGAGCGCCAGCATCAAACCGATTCAAACCTATGTGACCACGAATATGACCGGGCTCGAAGGAAAAAGGGTCCTGGTGGTAGATGATAATCCGACCAACCGGGGTATTCTTAAAAACCATCTCGAATCATGGAAACTTGTGCCCACGTTGGCCAAGTCGGGTTGCGAGGCATTGGAAATATTGTTCAAGACTTCCGGTTTTGATCTCGTGATTACCGACATGCAGATGCCAGAAATGGATGGTGTGCAACTCGCCGAATCAATCCATAAGTTGCATCCGGAACTTCCCATTATCCTGTTAAGTTCTATCGGTGATGAACGCTGTAAACAGGCTGGGAAAGTGTTTTCATCGATACTGACTAAACCGGTCAAACAAAAAATACTGGGCAGCCAAATTCTGGACGCGTTTCGGTTGCAAGGTAACCCAACATTGGCAAAACCAGTGGTCGCGGAAAAACTGCCCGCTCATTTTTCAAAGCAATATCCGCTGAGCATTCTCGTTGCCGAGGATAATCTGATCAATCAGAAATTGACCGAACGCGTACTCCAGAAGTTGGGTTATCAATCGCAGATTGTTATGAACGGGCAGGAGGCACTGGACGCGGTCAACAGAAAGCACTTCGATTTGATTTTGATGGATGTTCAGATGCCTGAAATGGACGGACTTGAGGCAACGCAAAAGATCCGGCTGCGGGCAGGGGAGCAACCGGTCATCATCGCCATGACGGCAAACGCCATGCAGGGCGATCGGGAGCTATGTATTCAATCCGGTATGGATGAATACATGAGCAAGCCAATCAAACCCGCTGATCTGGTTCTACTGATCGAAAAATGGGCCTTGAATCTCAAGTCAAGAAAGGCGGAGGTCTGAGTCTTCGTTGATCACTCACGCTATGAAATGCGCACTCATGGCCGCCACGGGGTGCCGGGTCAAATTTCATCTATATTCAGATTATTGTGTTTTTGTCAATCTGTTGACAATTATCCGGGACGCATGCCCATCCCCATAAAGGGATGCCACGCGTTCGGGTCTTTCGTTGAGATGTTGACGGAAGGCCTCGACTATTTTGATTGAGTCAGAGCCAACAACCGAATTTGCACCGGCGCTTACCAATTCGACCCATTCCGTTTGATCGCGCAGGGTGATGCAATATTTATTAAAAAAGTAGGCCTCCTTTTGCAGTCCCCCGCTGTCCGTCATGACCAAACTGCAATTATTCAGCAAGGCAAGCATGTCAAAGTAGCCAACAGGGTCGATGACCTTCCCCTGAAGCCGGATGTTTTGCAATTTCAGCTTAGCCCTGGTGCGAGGATGAAGCGGTAACACTACCAGACATTCTTCCTGGATCTCATTAAGTGCTTTGCAAATTTCGCCTAACCGCCTGGGATCGTCGGTGTTCTCTGCGCGATGCAGGGTTGCCAGCACGAACGGTAGATCTTTCAGCTTTTCTTTTTCAAGAATCGTTGAAAATGTTTTTACTTTTCCCTGGTAGTAGAGCACCGCATCGTACATCACGTCGCCGCAAACGATCATTTCGCAATCAAAACTCCTGAAACCTTCGTTCTCCAGGTTTTGTAATGCCGTTTGGGTAGGGCAGAAGAGCACCTGGCTTATCCGGTCAGTAAGAATCCTGTTGACTTCCTCAGGCATCTTCATTTCAAAACTGCGAAGCCCGGCTTCCACATGAGCGACAGGAATGTGCAATTTGGAGGCGGCCAATGCCCCTGCCAGTGTGGAATTGGTATCTCCGTAAACCACAACGTAATCAGGATTTTCTGTCAAAAGAACATCTTCAATTTTCTCCAGCATCCTTCCCGTCATCGCCCCGTGATTCAGTCCGCTGATTTCCAGGTTATAATGGGGGCGGGGTATTTCCATTTCATCGAAAAACACCTGCGACATGTTGTGGTCAAAGTGCTGGCCGGTGTGAACGATCACTTCCTGCGTGCCTGCTTTTTTGAGTTCGCGTGAAACGGTCGCAGCCTTAATGAACTGAGGACGCGCGCCTAAGACAGTAAGTATTTTCATGGATCTTAATTGCTGCCCTTTGCGTGCATTCCTTTGCGCGTATTCCTTTGCATCCTTTGCGTGAAAATTCTCAACCGCAGAGAACGCGGAGGTTCGCAGCGGTCCGCAGCGGGATTGAGTAAGTCAAGCAAACGAGGGTATGCCGGTAATCTCATTTCCCAAAATCAGCAAGTGAATATCGTGCGTTCCTTCGTACGTCACTACCGATTCCAGGTTCATCATATGCCGCATGATCGGATACTCCCCGGTAATACCCATGCCACCATGGATCTGACGGGCTTCCCGTGCAATTTCAAGCGCGGTTTGAACGCTGTTTCGTTTCGCCATGGAGATCTGCGGTGTTGTCGCTTTGCCTTCGTTCATCAAGGTACCCAGTCTCCAGGCGAGCAATTGCGCTTTTGTGATCTCCGTGAGCATTTCGGCAAGCTTCTTTTGAATCAACTGGAATGATCCAATCGGCTTGCCAAATTGAATGCGCTCCCTGGCATATCTTCTTGCGGAATCATAACAGTCCATTGCCGCTCCCAGAGCGCCCCACGCAATGCCATAGCGCGCCGAGTCAAGACACATCAATGGTGCGCCAAGCCCGCTTTTTCCAGGCAACAGGTTTTCTTTTGGAATTTTTACATTATCAAAAACCAATTCTCCGGTGGTGCTTGCCCTCAACGACCATTTCCCATGCGTTTCGGGTGTCGAAAAACCGGGCATTCCACGCTCGACAATCAACCCATGAATTCTTCCCGCTTCATTTTTTGCCCAGACTACGGCTAGATCCGCTTTGGGGGAATTCGAGATCCACATTTTCGCGCCATTGAGTAAATAGTGGTCGCCGGTATCCTTGAAGTTGGTTACCATGCCGCCAGGATTGGAACCATGATCGGGCTCCGTCAAACCAAAGCAACCAAGCCATTCTCCGGAAGCAAGCTTGGGCAGGTATTTTTTTCGCTGCTGCTCAGAGCCGAATTTGTAAATAGGGTACATCACCAGCGAGCCTTGCACCGAGGCAGTTGACCGCATTCCCGAATCTCCCCGCTCAATCTCTTGCATGATGATTCCATAGGAAATGTAATCCAAACCACCGCCTCCGTATTCCTGCGGGATCGTCGGACCAAAGGCCCCGATCTCACCAAATTTCCTGACGATCTCATAAGGAAAGTGAGCATGCTGCGCCCAGTCTTCGATATAAGGCGAAATCTCCCGCTTTACGAACGCCTGGATCGAACTTCGGATGAGTTTGTGTTCTTCGGTCAGTAAGTTGTCGATCGCGTAAAAATCCGGTTGTTCATAGCGATCTTGCTTGAGCGATTTTTTGGCTTTCGTTCCGGCGGCAGTGGCGTGCGGCATATCGATTTTGGTTATTCTTTCCGAAAGGGGCAAATTTACGGAAGTATTGGAAATTATGGACAATTCTTCTCTGGACCCGCGACTGATAGAACAACTCAATAAACTTCAGCAAAAGTATGATGTAATGGGTCAGGACTTATCCTCCTACCTGGATGGACT
>JBGPGZ010000390.1:0-4604 GCA_041484175.1 Cyclobacteriaceae bacterium
ATACTGATCGCTTTGCCGCGTTGTTCTACCATAAAAGTTGAAAGGGCAAACAGACCTAGACAGGGGACAATGATTGCAAGCAATGCAAAAAGGCTGAACATATTCCCAAGTTTCACGACATCGTCATACATCCGGGCGTAACTTTGGTCGAGAAAGGTGTATCACACTGGCTGGTTGGGAGAAAATGATTTCCATAGTCTGCTGACAGATTGAATCACACCGGCCATCTCTGTCGTGTGTTGCCTTGGAACAGAAATTATCGTCGATGGCACCGAAATATTTCTTACCTCAAGCCTTGGAAAATCAGTTGATTTTTAAAGGTTGAATACAAATCTTGCGTACGAATCCCGACAACGTGCGTCCGAAAAGGATCCAACGCTTATTAGCCTAATACCATACTTGGCTACAACCCGTCAAAAATCACCGATTTTCCTTCAATATTGATTTGGATTCTCTTATCCAGAAAGAGCTTCGGGACCAACGTATCCGTTTTCGCTCACTTCTTTTTGGTAGTTCAGATCAGCTTAATAAATAATAATGGAATAATATTTAAGTAACTTGTCTTGAAAACCATTTCTTTAATCTTCCTATATTAGTTCAGGATTACATTGCTCTTTTTCTTCACCCGAATCTTCTTGTGTGCAATGGGTCCGGGTTTATTTTCTACTCATAATTCTTCTGGATATGCGTTTGATAATGATCCTTGTTTTTATATTGTTTGCCAATACAATACAAAGCCAAAGTAATTTTTCCCTTACTGTGCCTGGCATTTACACTGCTGTCAAAGTAAGAAATAACTATGGTCCACCCAGGGATATTTCCGGCAATGCGATTACTTATGGTGTTCTCATCGCTTATTCGATGCATCCTACAATTATAACTTTTAATAAGAGACTTGTCATCGATCTGGGCGCCGGGTATCTGAATCACAAATTTAATATCGAGCGCCCATTCCATTACAATTCTCCATCGCAAATATTGTATTATACCAAGGACTATGCATATGATAATTTAGTTGCCATTGTTGGATTAACCTATTTGTATGAATTAAGAAAGAGCTATCTGGTTAATGCTTCTGCGTCTTGTACTTTGTTGAGGTCTTTCCATCAACAGTATACGCCAACCTATAATTCCGGATCAGATCATTTCACCCAAGAATCCGATCAGCATTTCAATTTTGGATTTACTGCAAGTTTGTCATGCGGACTAAGCAAGAAAATTAACCGATATTCTTTTGGATTAAATGCAATGGTACCAGTGCTTTCGCAGTGGAGAAAAGATCCTATTTTCGAAGACGACCCTTCAAAATATTTCCACCCCGGATTTAGTCTTGGCGCAAATCTCCTTTTTAAATATTGGATAAAACCATATTAAATTACAACCTATGAAACTGAAAAATTATGAAATGATCTGCTTGATTTTTGGCGCATTTATCTTCATAACAGGTCAATTACGTGCCCAGGTTAAAACAGATTATAATAACCGCGTGGCAATTTCTGCTCGCGGGAAATTTAATCAAAATTTTACCGCCCGAATTCATCATGTTTTGCCGGCAAAGAGCATTAAGGCATTACTTGATAAGGAGGCAGCAGATAGCAATTCTCCTGAAGCTAAGCCATTTCGCATTGCTGAACCCGTTAGCGTTGATATTGATGTCGTTGAAAATTCAACATGGATTGCTGACTCAGCCTTTGCCTACGGAAAGTTTACCGTCAACGCTACAGATGCAAAGACAATCAGTGCCAATTTTGACAAGTTTTATCTTCCCCCTGGCACGGAGCTTTATGTTTATACCAACAATGGAGAAATGATCACAGGGCCTGTTACAGAAACCGAAAATAATAAGGATAGAATATGGGGAACGTGGGTGTATAAAGGAGGATTAATGACAATCGATGTGAAATGCCCGTTAAAGAACAAAAGTTCTCTACAACTTCATTTGTCCAATATTGCCTATGGCTATAAGGATATTTATAGATCCGAAACTGCTAATTTTGGTGAATCATCAATCTGCAATATTAATGTATTGTGTGCACTGGGTAATGGATGGGATACAGAACGAAGCTCAGTTGCTTTGATCCTTGGGGCCACCGGTTCGGCTTTATGCAGCGGTGCATTGATTAATAATGCCTGCAACCTGAATATTCCCTATCTTCTCACAGCTAATCATTGTTTTCAAGCAAGTACCAATGTTGCAAATTGGCGATTCACGTTTTTAGCATGGAGCCCAACCTGTGCTCCATCACAGAACGCAAGCGGAATTACATTCAATGGGTCTACCTTAAGATCCAACTCTTTCGGCAGCGATTTCTGTCTTCTTCAATTAAACCAAACTCCCACAGGAAATACTGGAATTACTTATTCGGGCTGGTCCCGCAATGTAGCAGGCATTACTCAAACGACAATCATACATCACCCCGCGGGCGACGTAATGAAAATATCCAGAGACAATGATGCACCAGTATTTTCCGTTTTTAATGCAGCACAAACATGGCAGCTGGTACTTGATCAGGGTGCAACAAACGGTGGAAGTTCAGGAGCACCTTATTACGATCAAAATCATAGAATAATTGGTCAGCATTTTGGAATCAATCAAAATAATACGGATCAATGTCTGAACGTGAATAAGTTTGGTGGCCGGTTTGATGTTTCCTGGGCAGGAGAAGGCACGAACGTAACCCGGTTAAGTAATTGGTTAGATCCCGGTAATTCAGGCGTCATGACGACTAACTCTAGAGGGATTCCCTTTGTTACTTACGCAGGCGGCCCTATATGCACAACGGCAAATTTTATCATGCAGAATCTGCCGGCCGGCTCAACGGTGAATTGGACCGGGACAGGGCTTTCATTCACTGGCGGAACTGCTACCAGGGTGGGTAATTACAGCGGTCTTGTAACCGTGACAGGAACGGTCACCACACCTTGTGGAAATTATCCGTTAACAACCGTGAACGTTCCCGTTGGAAGTCCCGCTCCGACGTATATCAATATTAACAATACCTCTTGTCCAGAATACTACTTCGATACAAATTATGTCCCGACAGCAACCACTTATACATGGCAATATAATCAGCTTCCCAGCGGTCCAATTACAACACAAATCAGGAATGTACCGAGTACGTTAAGGATTGTATTCAATAGCGGTTACAGTTATCGAATAGGAGTTTCTGCCAACAACGCATGTGGATCAAGCGCTTTTATCACGACTACCTTCACGGTCAGTTGCTCGGGTGGCGGAGGTCATCTACTGGCCTTTCCAAATCCGGCTAATAATTCTCTTACAGTAGCCTATAAAGCCGATTCGGATGCTGGGAAAGAAGTCACACAGCTTTTGCCTAAAATTGAGTCAGCGATCCTAAAGGGAACAGATGACCGGATGTATGTACAGTCTAATGAAAAGGCAACGTCCGTAGATCTTCCGGTGGCCAATTTACCTTCGGGTATTTATTATTTGCACGTCCAAATCGATGGTAAAACGGAAATTTTGAGAATCCTTATCAATCACTAACTATAAAAGACCTCCTTTCCTTTGACCCGAACAATCGATATTCAGAATCATTGTTCGGGTCTTTGTCTTTCTGTTATTGAATGTAGCATCTTATCACCACACGAGAATTTATCCTTTATTGTTTCAGCATTAATAATCTCTTTTTGAATCTGCCATTTCTCAGCATTAACGCACGTTTGATGGAAGGTTATCGCAGGTTTTCATAAGAAGCCAATTATGAGCGTTGGCCGGTCGGTGACACATCACTACGGTCGGCCAAACGAATCCACCTTCGCTCTGAGACAGCGCTCCAATGGGCGAGGGCAACTGAGAATCCTGGGTATTGAGTGTCTGGCTTATTGCCTGGGAATTAGCTTAAGCATCAGCCCGGGTCCTTCGGTAATGACATACAGATATCCATCAGGACTTTCCGCTATATGTCGAACGCGGCCCATATCTTGAAGTAACTTTTCTTCTTTTACATATTTGGTACCGTCGAGCACTACGCGCGCTACGTGACGAAAAGCAAGTGCTCCCACCAATATGTTCCCTTTCCAGGCAGGATAAAGTTTGCTGGTAACGATCGTTATCCCGCAAGGGCCAATAGATGGAACCCAGTACCGGACAGGGTTCTCGATACCGGGCAATTCTTTGAACTCCGTCAGGATTGTACCATCGTAATTGATACCATAGCATGTTTTGGGCCACCCATAATTCTTGCCTTTTTCAATAAGGTTTAACTCATCACCCCCTTTGGGTCCATGCTCTGCCGACCAAATCCTGTCATTGACCGCATCATAAACCATTCCTTGCGGGTTGCGGTGGCCGTAGGTCCATATCGATGGGTTTGCACCTTTTTGGCCCACAAAGGGATTATCTTCTGGAATGCGTCCATCATCATATAGCCGATGGATTTTTCCATGATCGTTATCCAATTCCTGAACTTTGGGTTGAGTCCCCCTTTCTCCGGAACCGAAATACATATAGCCATTCTTGTCAAACACAATACGGCTACCAAAATGATAATCAGCTTCCAAAAAAGGTTTTGCCTGAAACAGGTCCTTCAATTCTACCACTTGGTTTCCATTCAGCTTGAAGCGTGCAATCGCAGTAGTGG
>JBGPGZ010000391.1:0-4601 GCA_041484175.1 Cyclobacteriaceae bacterium
GATCTCGCCTTCTCCGAAAAGTTGTCAAAATTAGGTGACATCTTCGTAAATGACGCCTTTGGTACGGCGCACCGTGCGCATGCGTCCACGACGATTGTGGCTCAATTTTTTAAGGACAAGTGCGCGGGTCTCGTGATGGCGGCAGAACTGGCGAATGCAAAAAAAGTATTGGAGAATGCAGCAAAACCGTTTACGGCGATCATGGGTGGGGCAAAAATTTCAGATAAGATCTTGATCATCGAACGGTTGTTGGACAAAGTCAATCATCTTGTCATTGGAGGAGGAATGTCCTATACCTTCTTTAAGGCGTTGGGTGGAAGTGTTGGGAAGTCGCTGGTGGAAGAAGATAAACTTGGCCTTGCAAAAGAGCTCATCCAAAAAGCAAAAGCAAAGGGGGTGGAGCTGCATTTGCCCATCGACTCGGTGATTGCAGACAAATTTGACGCCAACGCCAACACAGAAATTTCCAGTAATAATGCCATCCGGGATGGGTGGATGGGATTGGACATTGGCCCGCAGGCAAGACAAGTATTTTCAAAAGTAATTGAAGGGTCCAAAACCATTTTGTGGAACGGTCCCATGGGTGTTTTTGAAATGGAGAAATTTGAAAAAGGCACCAAGGCTGTTGCCGAGGCCATTGTGCGTGCCACGGCAAACGGCGCATTTTCGTTAATCGGTGGCGGGGACTCCGCCGCCGCCATTGCACAACTTGGCATGAGCGAAAAAGTGAGCTACGTCTCGACGGGAGGTGGCGCCTTGCTTGAATATTTTGAAGGAAAGGTGTTGCCAGGGGTGAAGGCGCTTGAGTAATCGTTAGCCAGTAGATTGAACAAGAATAGTCATTGGTCATTAGTCATTGGGAGATGCATTAACTCACCGAAGAAAATGATTTTTTTACTAGAATCCAGGGACGAGAATCCAGCAACCAGAATCGAAAGAATCAACTTTGGACCTTGGACTTGAAACCTAAGCCTTGATCTGTTGCTCCTAACCACCAATGACCAATGACTAATGACCAATGACTAACTAATGACTGACCCTAAGCACCCAAAACTCGTCATAAGCAATTACGGAACGGTCAACCAATTCGCGGATCACTTCGAGAAATAGTTCGCGCTCATCCGGGTCAACGGCCGTCTCGAGTTCTTCCACCGTCATTTGTTTTTGCGACAAAAGGTGCAAGATCTGGGCCTCATAGTCCGCCAGGGCGGCAAGGTTTTCTTTTTTCTTTTTTTCAATGCAGACGTCACAGAGCCCACAGGTCGAATCGGTTACTTCATCAAAATACTCCTGAATCAGTTGCATCCGGCAGCGATGACTTTGCTCTGTATAGGTCACCATGGCTTCCATCTTTTGAAAATGAAGTTTCCTCCGCTCCTCCATCTTTGCTTTATCCACTGGAAGAAAATCCGAATCCTGACGGGGTAGCACGTAGGTGATTTGTGGCCGGTCTGAGGCCGGCGCATAATTTAGCAATTGCAGCTTGTCTAACTTCACCAACAGGTCCTTTACTTCATTTTCTTGCCATTTGACGGCTTGGGCGATCTGACTTTCTGAAACGGCCATAAAATCGGAAAACAACTCCCCCCCATAGAGCCTCAGCAAAGTTTTGATAAACGGGTCAAAAGCGGCGTTCGCCACCTGAAATTCGTACAGCCGCTTTTTATCGATTGAAAAGTGCAATCGCGAGGGGCGGTAAAAGCTGTCACTCAACTGAATCAATCCTGCTTCCTCCAACTTTTTCAATGCAGCGAAGGCGCCCGTTGATTTGAGGGTAAAGCGTCTGCAAAAATCCTCCAGGTCAAAATCGTAACTCTCACCCTGGCTGCTGCCGACCGCCAATTGATAATAATTAGCGAGGGCCTGATACACTTTTTTTAACTGCTCTAAACCGGGTTGCGACTGTGTCACTTTATTTCTTAACGCGACAACATCCATTTCGTGAAAAATGGCCACGGCAAAGGAGCGATGGCCGTCCCTTCCGGCCCTGCCAGCCTCCTGGTAATAAGACTCCAGGTTTTCAGGCAGGTCCATGTGCGCCACGCTACGGACATCCAGTTTATTGATTCCCATTCCAAACGCATTGGTTGCCACGATCACCCTGACATGATTGTGCTGCCATTCCTCTTGCCGCTCCCTTCGCTCGAGGTGGCTGAGTCCGGCGTGATAAAAGGTGGCAGCAATTTTTTGCCTTGTCAGCATCCTGGCAATGTCCTGGGTTGCTTTACGCGAGCGAACATACACAATGGAGGACCCCTTTACTTTTCTCAGTACCTCCAGAAGTTTCTTTTCCTTATTCTCTGTTTTCCGAACGACCAGGGAGAGATTATCCCGTACAACGCTTTTCTGATGCACCGCCGGGTTTTTGAATTTTAATTTATCAAGGATGTCTACCCGCACCTGGCGGGTAGCAGAAGCGGTGAGCGCGATAAAAGCAACGCCGGGTTTTGTATCGCGTAGTTCGGCAATCTGTAAATAGGGAGGCCGAAAGTCATAACCCCACTGCGAGATACAATGCGCCTCATCAACGGCAACAAGGCAAACATTCATTTTTTTGACGCGCTCCCTGAAAATTCCGGTTTGCAGTCGCTCGGGCGAGAGGTAAAGAAACTTTTCGGTCCCATACACACAATTGTCAAGAGCAATGTCGATCTCCTGGCGGGTCATTCCGGAATGTACGGCCGTCGCCTTGATGCCTTTGCTTTTCAGCTGCTGAACCTGGTCCTGCATGAGCGCAATCAGCGGACTAATTACCAGGCAGAGGCCATCCATCATGAGCGCAGGGACCTGAAAGCACACCGACTTTCCACCCCCGGTTGGCAGCAAGGCAAGCGTGTCGCGACCTTCCACGACCGATTGAATGATCTCGGCCTGCGGGCTCCGGAAATGATCGTGTCCCCAGTATTTTTTGAGAAGTTGTAAGGCTGTTGCCACCTCCCAAAGTAAATTAAAAAAGTGACTCTCCCCTCCCCATCATTCCCCCGCCAGCATTAACAAAAGTTTACCAGAGTACATTTTTTTTATCCAGGAACCCCTGTACGCCCCGCTTGCAATCCTCCGTGGTGCGTGCACGGGCGTTCATGGTGGCAGCGTACTCCAGGGCCTCCCGCAGCTGCATTACCTGGACCTCTGAAATCATCTTTTTGGTAAATTCCATCGACTGACCTGAATTGGCACCAACTAATTTCTGTGCAAAATCAAGGACAGCGGTTTCCAGCGACTCTTTTGGAACCACGTAATTGACGAGTCCAAAGTCCCGGGCTGCATCGCCCATCACCAGTTCCCCGCTTAGCAAAAGTTGTTTTGCCCGCTGCTCGCCCACTTTCC
Source organism: Cyclobacteriaceae bacterium (assembly GCA_041484175.1). Lineage (GTDB taxonomy): Bacteria > Bacteroidota > Bacteroidia > Cytophagales > Cyclobacteriaceae > ELB16-189. Next base: position 3,328 of record JBGPGZ010000391.1, read on the forward strand.
GCAACAGAAAAACCATCACGATCGCAGGAACAAAACCAATTTTGACTTCGGTGTATCCAAACTTGGCCTCCGGCACGGCGAAGACAAAATCGCAGACAGTGGCAAGGCCGCAGCCGCCTGCCAGGGCATGACCTTGAACTTGCGCAATGACCACCTTCTTCAATGTATAAATCTGCAGAAAGAGATTTTTGAGATGTCGCGAATCCTCGAGGTTTTCCTCAAACGAAAAATCCTGAAGTTTCTTCAAATAGTCCAAATCTGCCCCGGCACAAAAGGCTTCACCTTCGGCCCTTAAGACAACAACTTTTACCGCATCATCGGATTCTGCTTGTGTAAACCCAGCCTTCAATTCGCTGACCAATTCAAAACTCAACGCATTTCTTTTCTCAGGGCGGTTCAGCGTGACGAAACAAACACGGTTTTTGACAGTGACATTTACAAATTTCATAGCGAAAGATTTATTACAAAGGCTCCTTGACTGACCGATTGGACAGAAATAGCTCTTGCTCCTGCTTCCCTGATAATCCGCGATGAGTATCGCGCAGAATTACTGCTGTCCAAAATCAGTCTTTTGAAATCAATTTTACGGGCAAGTTGTTCAATCGAACTCACCGCATTATTGCCGATGACAAGGTAATCCGTTTTAACATTCGAGGGAAAATCACAATTCTTGCGATCAATCCAAACAACGGTCGCTGTCCCGCACCTGAAAAGCCGGAATCCGGAAAACAATCTTACCATGCCCTTGTCCGACACATTGACGTCCGTTATTCCGACCCCGGCCATAAGCCGGTTAGGGTGTATGTGAAACTGCAACTTTTTATAGTCGTTGACAAAAACCGAATCCGAATAGAAATACGACCGGCCATTGCTGATCCACTCCATTGCGCCATGGCCTGGCACATTGTAGACAATGAGCTGATCCCGGTTCACGTTCATCAAAAAATGCCGCCATTGAATGAACGTGAACATTACAAGAAAGATCAATCCGCCAAGAGCAAATTGAAATCTTCTGCGTTCGAAAAGCAACACAAAAGAAACAACCGCCGCCATCAACAACCCGCATTGGGTCGGGGTGATCTGGACTCCCTGGATCAAACTGAAAGGCAATCCCTCCACGAAAAACACACTCCCATTGAGCAGCGAAATAAGAAATTGCAAAAAAAGGCCGGTAAGGCCGGCCACCATGGGTATGCTGCTTACAGCCAGCAATGCGATCCCAACGACAAGCACCGACGATGAAAGCGGAATGACGATGAGGTTTGAAAATAAGA
>JBGPGZ010000392.1:0-4600 GCA_041484175.1 Cyclobacteriaceae bacterium
CGGTATGTAAGGTCGTTAAACTCGATCGGAAATTCGGTTGTCGCAGGCAACCTGGATGAGGGAAAAATACTATTCCATGAAAAGAATTGCAGCTCCTGCCATATGTTGAATGGACACGGGGGTAGTCTTGGCCCTGATCTCACGCAAATTGGCCTCCGGCGCGGCGTGGATTATCTGATGCAAACGCTTAGAAGACCGGGGAGCAGAAAAATCCTCGATGAAAAGGGATATATCATGTATCTTGTGATGGAAGTGGAATTGCAAAACGGAACTACCATCCGGGGCCTTCGGCTCAATGAGGATACATTCACGATTCAACTAAAGGATTCCTCCAACAAACTTTACTCCTTTCGAAAGAAAGAATTAAAATCGATACGCCGGTTTCCCGATGAAAGTCAGATGCCCAGTTTTTCAGGTCTATCCGGGGAAGAAATTCAGAATATTGCAGCATTCTTATCAAGTCAAAAATGATAACAAAAAAATGCCTGGTCATGGTAGCGCTTTGTATCCTGATCGGGTGCAAGTCAGGCACCAAGGTTGAGCACCTTCCGGTTTTTAAGGTGGGTGACGTCCCCACTGAACGAATCGTCCAGGCAGACAAGGATCCCGAGAACTGGTTAACCTACTCTGGCAATTTTGCATCCCACCGATTTTCGTTGCTCGATCAGATCGATACGGCAACCGTAAAGAATTTAAGAGTGAGCTGGGTTTATCAGACCAGTCCAGGCCTTGTAGAAACAACGCCGATTGTGGTGGATGGTGTAATGTACATCACGGAACCCCCCAGCACGGTGACCGCGCTAGACACGCGAACCGGAAGGAAATTATGGACGTGGTCACCCTCTATGCCCGACAACATCATAGCCATCGGTTTCCCGTCCGTAAACCGTGGTGTTGCCGTTTTAGACGAATCAGTCTTTGTAGGTACACTGAATGCTCACCTCGTTGCACTGGATGCCAGGTCAGGCGCAGTGCGGTGGGACGTAACGGTAGCCGACAACGCAAAGGGTTACGCAATTACTTCGGCGCCGATGGCCGTTCAAGACAAGATTGTCATTGGCGTAAGCGGTGGTGAAACTGGGATCCGCGGATTTCTTGATGCTTATGATAGCAAGACGGGATCGCGGGCCTGGCGATTTTGGACTGTTCCGGAACCGGGCCAGAAAGGAAGCGAGACATGGGGAGGCGAAAGTTCCAGGACCGGCGCCGGGGCAACCTGGATACCTGGCGCTTATGATCCGGACCTGAATTTATTGTATTGGGGAATCGGAAACCCAGGACCCGACTGGAACGGCGATTCACGGCCGGGTGATAATTTATACACCTGCAGTGTGGTTGCGCTTAATCCAACCGACGGCAATTTGGAGTGGTATTTTCAATTTACACCGCATGATCTGCACGATTGGGATTCAAACCAGATCCCGGTACTGATCAACGGCAACTATAAAGGTAAAGTGCGAAAGTTAATGGCCTTCGCCAATCGCAATGCGTTTTATTATTTGCTTGATCGCGAGACGGGTGAATATCTCCAGGCAGTTCCCTATGCAAAGCAAACGTGGGCGGAGCGGATCGATGAAAACGGACGCCCTGTTCTTCTTCCGAACACAGAGCCTTCCGTCAACGGAACCTTGGTTTACCCCAGCCTGCAGGGAGCTACCAATTGGTTTAGCCCCTCCTTCAGCAAAGTCTCCGGATTGTTCTTTGTGGCCGTAAGGGAAATGGGTTCTAATTATTTTAAAAGCGAGGTAGCCTACAAAGAAGGGCAGCAGTTTTTGGGAGGAGGGGAGCAGGCGCTGGATGGCGACCAGGCAAAGGGATGCATCCGCGCGCTCGACGCATTCACGGGGCAAAAGAAATGGGAATTCAGTTTGCTTTCTCCGCCCTGGGCCGGCGTAATGTCAACGGCCGGCGGGTTGGTTTTTGGGGGCACCAACGAAGGTAATTTCTTTGCGCTCGACGCACAGACGGGTAAGGAGTTATGGAATTTTCAAACCGGGGGCGCCGTCCGCTCCAATCCGATTTCGTTTGGTGTGGATGGTAAACAATACATCGGTATTGCTGCAGGACGTGCGATTTATACTTTTAGTACCCCCTAGTTTCTACATTGTTAGACAGTTTTGTAATCAATGAAAACCATCCTTTGTGTATTCTTTGTGTCTTTGGGTCTTCGTGGCATGATCCGTTCTTTGCCACCAAGTATCCAGATAAGCAGGGCCTATGTTTTTATGATAATAACCCTTCAGGTAAGTTCAGGGCTGAAGCCCATCTGAGATCGTTCACCAATAACCCCGGCCTTAAGGCCGGGGTTAAATGCAAGGTTATTAAAAAGGGCTTTAGCCCTGATAAACGAACGCTGGTTAATTACTCCTCTGGAGAGGGCACTCTACTATCCAGTTATTGAAGTTGTTTTACGACGCCGGCTTTGTCGATGTTGCCTCTGGTTTCGGGAAGGTTTGCGCCTCTCCATGCCATGATGCCCCATTCAGCTCATACACCTCGGTATACCCGGCTATCCTTTTTTTTGTTGCAGCAGCGCGAAATCAGCGGTGGAAAGACTTGTTCTGGTATTTTGAGCATGCCCGGTAATACAACTGTTTAATAAAATTGCGGTTACAACGAACAGTGTATAATGAGTTTTCATATAGCTGCCTGGCGGTTTATGATTTGTTCAAGTTGACTTGCAAGAACTACGCCTGCTTGCCTCCAAACGATTTCTCCGTTTTTGAACAGGACAAGAGTCGGAACACCTTGTACGTGATAGACATTGGATACCATGGGATTTTTGTCCACATCCACCTTTAGTATTTTTGCTTTGGCCCCTATCTTCGTCTTGAGTTCTTCCAAAATTGGTTTCATCATTTTGCAAGGGCCGCACCACTCGGCAAAAAAATCGACCAAAACTAGCTGTTCGGTTCTGATAATTTCGGAAAACGTTTTTGATCTTTCTGTAGTTTCCATTTCTTGTCTTCTTCTCCCCTTCCCTTAAGCAACTTGAATTTCATGACTTGTTTCTGAATTCATGTCACTTGATTCTATTCTGCAGCTTTCTCCAACTGCCGCCATTGTAAACTTGTTTATAGCCATTTGATCTTAAAATATTCATTGCTGACGCGCTTCGCATTCCCGATGCGCAGCAAGTAATGATTGGTCTGTTTTTGTCGCCGAGCCGGCTCAAATTCTTGTTCAAAATATCGACGGAAATATGAATAGATCCCATGATATGCCCCTGTTCATACTCCCCACGGCTGCGAACGTCCAGTATAATGGCGCCTTGTTTTACTAAGACAGCGTAATCCACTGAATGACCGAATCCAAGCAATTGTTTAATGGTGTTTATCACTGGCAGATCATTTTGAGATTAGTTGTCCATTGCCTCTAACCAGGAGCCACCATTGCTACAATGAACGCCCTGTTGTTCAAGGTAACGTTGTGCCTGTTCACTCCGGCTTCCTGATGCGCAACAAAGCACCAACGGAGATTTCAGATTTCTTAATTCTTCCAACCGGTAGGGGATTTCTTTTAATGGGATGTTGATGGAGTCAGGTATATTTCCTTGACTGAATTCCGCGGAAGTCCGGACATCAACGACGGTACCTTGTTTATCTTTGCGTGATTGTTCGATACTCATTTCAGGCGGTATTAAGGTTATCAATCTTTCCAATCATGCAGCTGGTATAGCTTTTCAACTGCAAGAGCAACCCATTTTTTTCGGTCGCCTCAGGATAACCCAGGGAGTGCAATCTTTTTATAATCAAGTCTCTATCGACATTTCCATAAGATATAGTCACAGCGTCATTTTCGACACTCACTTCCGCACTTTTTACTCCTTCTATTTTCAGGAGGGCCTTCTTGATGGTGGTCGCACAACCGGTACATTTCAAATTGGCTACTATGATGTTTTCCGTGTTCATGTTTCTTTTCTTATGATATTTGAGAATAAACTCCCGATGATCGCACCATATAAAGTGCTGTTCAAAGGTTTTGAGGTAATGGGACAAGTGCCACTCGAACAACCAACAAAATGATAATAGAGATAACCGCCAAGGGCTCCTATAACCAGTCCGATAATGGTGAGTTTATGTTTTCCCATGAAATTCATTGCCTCAACATTAGTTTACCATTAGTTCATTTTCTTCGGTAACTTTTGTGACGGCCGCATCAAAATCGCAACGGAGGATTTTTGAGAAATAATAGTTCATTAACGGTTCGGTTTATCGTGATCCATGACTTGTACTTGCAAAGGTCGCACGATAAGATGAGACCTACGGTTACTTTTGTTACACAAGGAAAATTTTATTTCTTCCGAGTTTCACCAGGCCCTCGTCCTCCATTTGTTTGAGCAACCGGGAAACCACTACCCTGGCCGTTCCCAATTCATTGGCAAGTTGTTCGTGCGTGACAAAAAGCGTGTCGCTCTTGGTCACTTCACATTTCTTTTTGACGAGATTGAAAAGGCGCTCATCCATTTTTTTGAAGGCAATGGCATTGACAACTTCCAATAATTCCTCAAAGCGCTTGTGATATAAGCGGAAAATATAGTCTAACCATTCAGGGTATTCTTTGATGAGCAAACTTACTTTGTCAACGGGGATAAAAAGTA
>JBGPGZ010000393.1:0-4566 GCA_041484175.1 Cyclobacteriaceae bacterium
CAAGACTAAGGATTCAAGACTAACTACTCAAGACTAACTCATGGATAGAAATTCAGCCATCGGTCTCACGCTCATAGCAGTTCTGTTACTTCTATACTTTAATTTCTTTGCCCCTACTCCATCACCTACCGCAGACAAGCCTTCACAGGTAACGACTACCGAAACGGCGCCAAAAGATTCCACCGTTGTACAGCCCCAGGTCAGTCATACCGACAGCGTGCTGATCAGCCAGTACGGAAATCTCTCCTCCTTCCTGAAAGGCGAAGAAACGCAGACGAAAGTCGAGACCAAAGACCTGACGATCACGCTCTCCAATCGCGGGTTTATCAGGCAGGTGGAACTGAAGAACTTCAAGACCTATTCGCAGAAGCCTCTTTACCTTGCTACCGCAGAAACGAATTCGTTTTCCCTGTTGACCCAAAGTGAAGGCAAAGAGATTGATCTTTACCGGTTGTTCTACGCCGAATCAACCAGGAAGACAAATGACACAACGGTCGTCAGTTTCATCGCCAAGATCAGTGAAAGGGCGTATTTGAAACATACCTATTCAATTCCCTCCACCGGATACCAGATCGGTTACAAGATCGAATCGGCAGGCGTCGAGCAGATGTTGACAGGTCAAAACCTGACGTTCAATTGGGAAGACCGCCTCCCGCTGCTGGAAAAAGATATCAAAGACAGCCGGAGCAGGACGATTGTCAATTATTATCTGGCAAAAGGAGAATATGATCACCTGTCGGAAACGTCGTCAGACTTGAGCGCAATCGCCGAACCGATTAAATGGACTGCCATCCGGCAAAAATTCTTTATCAGCTCGATCATTGCAAAAAATTCTTTTGCAGGAGGGGAACTTGCTACTTCTGCCGATGCGCCTGATTCGGCGACGGTGAAGAAAGTGAATGTAAAGCTCTTCATACCAAAAGCAGACGTGGTTGCCAACAAGTCACGGTTCACTTATTTCTTCGGGCCGAATGACTATGAAATTTTGGGCGATGTGACGGCGGGATTCTCGCGCAATTTGCCGCTGGGTTGGCCGCCGGTGATCTGGGTAAATCAATTTCTTATTATCCCCATCTTCAATTTCCTGCAGAATTACATTGCCAATTATGGTATCATCATTGTATTGCTCGTGCTCTTTGTAAAACTGCTGCTCACCCCTCTCTCTTACAGTTCTTATATGGGGATGGCGAAGATGAAATTGCTGAAGCCCGAGCTCGACGCCATTAAGGAGAAGAATGGCGACAACATGACGCAGACGCAACAGGACCAATTGAAATTATATCAGCAGGCGGGGGTGAACCCGTTTAGCGGATGTATCCCCCTGGTATTGCAGATGCCGATTCTATTTGCCATGTTTTATTTCTTCCCGGTCTCCATCCAATTGAGGCAAAAATCTTTCCTCTGGGCGGATGATCTCTCTACTTATGATTCGGTCCTGAATCTGCCATTTACAATTCCATTTTATGGCGACCACGTGAGTTTGTTTGTGCTGCTGATGACTGCTTCCACCCTGGTCTATACGTGGCAAAACAACCAGATCAGTTCGGTGCAGGGCCCGATGAAGTCGATGTCCTACATTATGCCCGTGATCTTTATGTTTGTGTTGAACAATTTCTCCGCAGGGCTTAGCTTTTATTATTTTGTTTCCAACCTGGTCACCTTTGGACAGCAGGCCGTCATCCGCAGGTTTGTCGACGATACCAAAATCAAAGCGATCATGGAGGAGAACCGGAAAAAGGCAAGCGCCGGAACCGGCAAGAAATCGAGCTTTATGTCCAAGTTGGAACAGGCGATGAAGGCGGGGGATGAAGCAAGGAAAAAGTCGAAAGGTTAGGCATGTCCACCGAAGCCCTAGCGTAGGTGGAGGTCAGGGGTGAGCGTGGGATTCGAATTACATCCCGCCGCACGCCCTTCTTTTCCCTGGGAGGGAACCAGCCCGCAGTCTAACATGACAAAGTAGGATTAGTCATTCGTAATTAGTAATTAGTAATTAATCAGTGTGGGCAAGATCATCGCGATAGCAAATCAAAAAGGGGGCGTTGGCAAGACTACCTCCGCCATCAATCTGGCGGCCAGTCTGGCAGTGCTGGAGTGCAAAACGCTGCTGGTCGATGCCGATCCACAGGCGAATTCTACTTCTGGCTTGGGTATCAACCCCAAAAACGTAAAAGCGGGAATTTATGAATGCATGGTGGATGGCTTGCATCCGCGGGAGACCATCGTAAAAAATGACTTGAAGTTTTTAGACATCCTGCCATCGCACATTGACCTGGTCGGCGCTGAAGTGGAGATGGTCAGCATCGAACGCCGCGAGGAAAAAATGCGCGATGCACTTTATAAGATCAAGGACGATTACGATTTCATCATTATCGATTGCTCGCCGTCGCTGGGCCTGATCACGATTAACTCATTGACCGCGGCAGACTCCATCATTATTCCTGTTCAATGTGAATATTTTGCGTTGGAAGGACTTGGCAAGCTGTTGAATACCATCAAGATCATTCAGACCCGGCTTAATCCAAAGCTCGAAATTGAAGGGATCCTTCTGACCCTGTATGATTCCCGTACATCCCTCGGAAATCAGGTGGTTGAAGAAGTCCGGACGCATTTCAAAAATATCGCCTTTCATACCATCATCCCGCGTAATGTAAAACTAAGCGAGTCTCCGAGCTTCGGACTTCCCGTGATCGTTCATGACGCAGAAAGTAAAGGCGCCCTGAGTTACCTCAGTCTGGCGCACGAGATCCTTGACAAAAACGGTTTATCAAAATGAGCAAGAAGAAAGCCCTGGGCCGGGGATTGAGTTCCCTGCTTAGCGATACTCCCGAAACAGAACGCCTGGACGAAACAGCCGCTCCCGCTACGGGCGGCATGAACGAGGTCCTGATCAGTGAAATTGAAGTAAATCCGTTTCAGCCGAGGCAACACTTTGACAAAGAGTCGATCGAAGAGCTGGCCACCTCCATCCGGGTGCACGGGATCATCCAGCCGGTCACCGTCAGAAGATTATCGCGCAATCAATTTCAGCTGATCTCCGGGGAGAGACGGTTTCAGGCGGCAAGAATTGCAGGCTTGAAAGCCATTCCTGCCTACATCCGGCTGGCGGACGACCAACAAATGCTGGAGATGTCGCTGATCGAGAATATCCAGCGCGAGAACTTGAATCCCATTGAGGTGGCGCTCAGCTATCAGCGGCTTATCTCAGAATGCAATCTAAAGCAAGAGGAACTGGGCGACCGGGTCGGGAAAAATCGCACGACAGTCACCAATTATTTACGGCTGCTCAAACTTCCACCGGATATTCAAATTGCTTTGCGAGATAACCGTCTTTCAATGGGCCATGCGCGGGCGATCATCAACGTTGAGAATCCGGGTGCGCAACTCTTGATTTTCAAAAAGACCCTGCAGGAAGATTTGTCCGTAAGAAAAGTAGAAGAGCTGGCCCGCCAGCTGACGGCAGGCGCGTCCGCCAAGCCGGAAACCGCAAAAACCGGATCCAGCGCCCCATCCAAAGAGATTTCCAACCTTCAGACCAGGCTTTCCTCACACTTTGGCACGAAAGTGAATATAAAGAGCGATGGAAAGAAGGGTGAGATCAAAATACCATTTCTATCGGTCCAGGATCTCAACCGCATCCTCGATATACTCAAATTGTAGCCATGAAGTGTGTTGGTTTGTTTCTGTGTCTTTGTTGTGGGATTTCCCTGGTTGGCCATGCCCAAATTCCCACCCCGAAAGATACAGTGATTATAGGAACGTCCGATTCTACCTTGGTCAGAACGTCAGACTCCACGCTGGTCGACACCAACCGGCCTGTTGAGAAAATTGAGTCGTATGCCAAACGATATGACCCCCGGAAGGCCCTTTTTTATGCTGCTGTTTTTCCCGGCAGCGGACAGGTGTACAACAAGAAATACTGGAAGGTCCCTTTGGTGTACGGTGGTTTTGGGATGCTTATCTATGCCGCCAAGTTTTACCAGGGTCTCTATATAAAGTATAAGAACGAGTTGTTTATGACCATCAACGACCCGCTCACGCCAACGCCGAACGGATTGAAACAGCCACAGCTCCGATCGATCGTTGATGAGGCCCGGCGTCAGCGGGATTTCTTTTTGGTTATGAACGGACTGATGTACATACTTCAGATGGTTGATGCCCATGTAGATGCGCACCTGAAAGAGTTCGATCTCAATCCGCGGCTGCGGGTAAGGCTGGAACCCCGCATGGAGCAAAATGTCTTCGTGGGCAGAAGCTCCGGCGCCGCGTTGATCATCAAGTTTTGACTAAGAGAAATTCAAACGAAGATCCCGTGTTAACGTGTCATTATTTTTTATTTTTTAGTTTTGTCTTGATTGCAAAGCAGGTTATTTGCCACCAGGACACTAAGGAATTCTAAAACAAATTGTGTCTTGGTGTCTACTATATAACTCTTTTTTAAGATTCTGATAACCAATTAATTGCCATTACATCATTGATAGAAAAGAATAAATTACAACAGGATCTCTTTGTGTCCATTGTGGTTCTTAGTGGACTTCGTGACCTAAGAATCCAGGGTCACAAAGAACA
>JBGPGZ010000394.1:0-4565 GCA_041484175.1 Cyclobacteriaceae bacterium
TGATGGATTTCAGGGATATTATACGCCCTCCACGTGTTGCCCTCGCAATGACGGCAACTTCAACGTGTTGCCCTTGCAATGACGGGTTCCACGGGTTGCCCTCGCAATGACGACAAAATCACACCCGGTCTGTAAAATGACGCGTTTCTTTTTCCTGTTTGAACTTCTCCTCGTTATACTTCTCCGAGTTTCCCTTGGGAATGGAAAGCGATTGAAACGCCGACCCTTTTAATATCTTGGCTTGAAAAATAATCTGACCCACATGATGCGGATAGTGAGCAAGCTGGCGCTGAACGGCCTCCAGCACGGTTTGCCCTTCGTTGCGAATGTAAATGATCGTCGACAAATCTTCGGGCTTCAATTGATCCACGGCATCGAACAAGCACTTCCATCCCTTTTCCCAGGCCTCCATCATGCTTTTCTTGTCAGGATAGGATTTCTCAAATTCCGCTTCCCGGTTGCGCCAGGATTTCTCGCCGTCGGAAGCAAGGAAATCGGTCCATCGCGAAAGCATGTTGCCGCTGAGGTGATGGACAATAAGGGCGATGCTATTGCTGGCCTCGTTCGGTTGCGCAAGCACCTGCTCATCGGTGAGCTGTGCGATGGCCCCTTCTCCTAACTTTTTGTAATACCGGAAAAGTTTGCGGGCGCTTTCTAAAAAATTCTGGTCAATAGACTGGGACATCTTCGTCTTCTACTTTTGCGGTTTCTCTTTGAGCAACTGGTTTCCGCGCTTCGAGCTGCTTGCGCAATTCCTGCGCGTGCTTCTTGTTCTTTGAAAATTTGATGTGATCGGGTACGCCTTTCAGATCCCAGATCAACCCTATCCACGAAAGCATTTTTAATCCGTACCAGGTGATGTCGACTTCCCACCAGAAAAATCCCTGGCGCGAAGCGACTTCATAGTAATGATGATTGTTGTGCCAGCCCTCTCCCAGCGTAAGCAATGCAAGCCATAAACTGTTCTTGGATTCATCTCCCGTGTTGTAGCGTTGATTGCCAAACTTGTGCATGATGGAATTGATCGAGAACGTCCCGTGATAAGTGATGATCGTACTTAAAAAGAACCCGATAAGGAGCGCAGAAAACCCGTAGACCGAAAACATTGCTGTGATGCTGCCGCCATCAATAATACCCCCCAATGCCATAACGACCAGCGCAAGGATCGTTGGCGGCACCAGGTAATGCTTGTTCAGCCAGACGATCTCGGGATACTTGGCGAAGTCGCCCATGGTCTTAAAATCGGTTTCCTTGTAGTCAGGGCCTACGATCCAGCCCACATGAGAGTACCAAAAACCATACAATTTCATTGAATGCGGATCCTCCGGAGTATCGCTATGGCGATGATGGTGGCGGTGATTGCCCGCCCACCACAAGGCGCCTTTTTGCGCCGACGTTTGAGCCAAAAAAGCAATTACAAACTGAAACCAGCGCGAAGTTTTATACGACTTATGGGCAAAATAGCGGTGGTAACCTCCGGTGATCCAAAACATCCGGAAGAAATAAAGAAAGGCGCATGCCAGCCAATCAAACAGCGTGGCGCCTGTATAAATCGCTGCCAGCGGCAACAGGTGCACAATGATGAATCCAATCTCTGTCTTCAGCAAAGGCTTGTGTCTTTTTTCAAGTGAAACAGGTATCTCCATTTTACCTTCCATTTTCAAATTTCTATTTTATTATTCTTCTACTGAACGGCCCATTTTCGCAACAATTATCCCACGCAGAAAGAAATGCAAAGGTAACAATTTTGGGTCAGACTTTGCCCTGCATCGCGCTCCTTTTCAACGGGTTGAACAAAAAATATCCTGTAAATCGCCTAACAAATGTTCCGAAGTCTTTTCAATTTGAGCCCAAAGTAAGAAACCCCAATAAAGTTGTCGCGCGCGAAATTTTGACGTGATGTAAGAAGGGTGTCATCTCCCATTGAAATACATTAAAATTTCAACGATGGAAGGGTCGGAAAATGGTAATACCAGAACACTATTTTTTCAAAATAGACAAAATCTCATTTAACTTCAGCAGCGCCTCCACCGGGCTCATGGTGTTGATGTCTATCTTGCTTAGCATCTCGCGAAGCTCTTTCGATTGAGGGTCCATGTCAAACAAGCTCATTTGAACCTGGGGTTTGGGCAGCTCATCGAACTTTTTCTTCGGTTCGTTTTTGTGCTTGTCCTTTTCAAGAAAGCGCAGTATTTCATTGGACCGGAAAACCACTTTGTTTGGCATTCCCGCCATTTGCGCAACATGAATGCCAAAGCTATGCTCGCTGCCACCTTCCTTGAGCTTGCGCATGAAGATAATCTTGTCGCCTACTTCTTTGACCGACACGTTAAAATTCTTTACGCGCACGAGGTCTTCCGCGAGTTGATTGAGTTCATGGTAGTGCGTTGCGAATAAAGTCTTGGGTTTGTAGTCTTTGTGATTGTGCAAATATTCCACGATGGCCCACGCGATGGAGACGCCATCGTATGTGCTGGTACCGCGGCCGATCTCATCCATGAGAATTAAACTGCGGTTGCTGAGATTGTTGAGGATACTCGCCGTCTCGGTCATCTCGACCATGAAGGTGGATTCTCCGCGCGACAAATTGTCGGAGGCCCCCACGCGTGTAAAAATTTTATCGACTATGCCAAGGCTGGCTTTTTCGGCCGGAACAAAACTGCCCATTTGCGCCATCAGCACGATTAATGCAGTTTGCCTCAGCAATGCCGATTTTCCCGCCATGTTCGGGCCAGTGATGATCAGGATTTGTTGCGTCTCATTGTCCAGGAAAATATCATTGGGCACATAGCTTTCACCCGGCGGTAGTTGCCTTTCAATGACCGCATGCCTCCCGGCCTTGATATCTAAACTGGTTGATTCATTGATCTCGGGTTTTGAATAGCGGTTGCTGCGGGCCACAGCGGCAAACGAAAGCAGGCAATCGAGCTCGGCTATCACCCGTGCGTTTTGCTGGATCTGCGATACGTAATCCGCTGCCTGGAGTACGAGTTCCAGAAAAAGCTTCTGCTCGATCACCGTGAGTTTTTCTTCGGCGTGCAGGATCTTCTCTTCATACACTTTCAGCTCTTCGGTAATATAGCGCTCAGCATTGACCAGGGTCTGTTTGCGTATCCAATCGGCCGGGACTTTCTCCTTGTTGGCATTGCTAACCTCCAGATAATAGCCAAAGACTTTATTGAAGGAGATCTTTAAGGAGCCAATTCCAGTACGCTCCACCTCTCGTTTTTGCACCTGGAGCAAATAGTCTTTCCCTGAAAAGGCGATGGCGCGCAGTTCGTCAAGTTCGGCGTTGACGCCCTCTTTGATAATCCCTCCTTGATTCACCAACATGGGTGCATCCTCCTGCAATTCGCGCTGGATCTTTTCAAGCAAGAACTCACACCGTTGAAGCTGGTCTCCCAACTTATTCAACTCAGGCAAGGCGGTGTTCGTTAATAATTCCTTGACGGGAAGCGCCGCCTGCAGCGACCTTTTCAACTGAAGCATTTCCCGCGGATTGATCCGGCCGACGGCGACTTTTGAAATCAGCCGTTCCAGGTCGGCGACCTGGCGCAAGTGTCCCGAAATGTTCTCAGCCAGTTCAATTTGCGCAAAGAAATTTCCCACTACCTGAAGACGCTCTTCAATGGCGGATTTCTCCTTGAGGGGCAGGATCATCCACTTGCGCAATTGCCGCGACCCCATGGGGGTAACGGTGCGGTCGAGAATTTCCAGCAGGGGCACGCCTCCCTCCTGTTGCGAATTGACGATCTCCAGATTCCGGATCGTGAACTTGTCCAGCCAAACATGTTTGTCCTCATCGATACGCGATATGGAAGCAATGTGATGTGTCTCTTTGTGCTCAGTAGCTTCCAGGTAGTGAAGAATGGCGCCCGCTGCAATGATCGCCTCGTTTAATCCATCAATACCAAATCCTTTCAGCGTAGCCGTTTTGAATTGTTGCAAAAGTCTTTCCTGGCCAAAATCAAATGCGTAAACCCATGCGTCAAGCGCAAATAAGGCGAACTCTTCGCCAAATTGAGTCTCCATTTTTTCGCGGTGGTCCTTGCTGAAAATGATTTCAGCGGGGCCAAAGCTTTGAATCAGTTTATAAATGTAATTCTGCTGCCCCTGCGCAGCATAGAATTCACCCGTGCTGATGTCCAAAAATGCAATACCCAGACCTGTTTTTCCCACATGGATTGAAGCCAGAAAATTATTCTGTTTTCTCTCCAGGACACTGTCATTAAATGAAACGCCCGGTGTGACCAATTCAGTCACACCGCGTTTAACGATTCCCTTGACAAACCGCGGGTCCTCCAGCTGATCACAAATTGCCACCCGGTGACCGGCCCTTACCAGCTTGGGCAGATAAGTATCAAGAGCGTGATGAGGAAATCCTGCCAGTTCAATTTCAGAAGCGGAGCCGTTTCCGCGTTTCGTTAAGATAATGTCCAGTACTTTACTTGCCTCGACAGCATCCTGCCCGAAGGTTTCATAAAAGTCCCCTACACGAAAAAGCAGCAATGCCCCCGGGTACTTGGCCTTGATAACATTGTATTGTTTCATTAAAGGGGTTTCCA
>JBGPGZ010000395.1:0-4546 GCA_041484175.1 Cyclobacteriaceae bacterium
AGGAGGCAATCAGTTCACTGACCTTTGGCAGTTCCTGGGGTGATGTAGACAACGATGGCGATCTTGACCTGTTTGTGGCAAACGATGGGGTCGACGTTTTATACCTGAACAACGGGACAGGGACCTTTACCAAGTATTCGGTTCCGGAACAAATTGTGGCTTCAACGGATTTTAATATCGGAGTGTCTATGGCCGATTATAATAATGACGGTTTTCTGGACATCATGAAAGGGTACAATGACGGAAACAATTACATCCTGTTCAAAAATAACCAGACTTCAGGCAATTGGATTAAAATCAAACTGGTTGGAACGGCTTCAAACAAATCCGCCATCGGCGCTCGGGTTATATTGACCGCCGCAGGGAAAACACAGATACGCGAAATATCAAGCCATACGGGATATGGAAGTCAAAACAGTTTAGTGGCACATTTTGGTCTTGGAAATGCCAACAGCATAGCGTCTGTTCAGGTGAAATGGCCATCGGGGCTTATTCAAACCTATGCCAATCCGGCTATCAATAAAATGTACACCATCACCGAAGATAACACCGCCCCTGCCGTTGTAAAACTCAACCCCCTGAATGGAGCACAAGCCGTTCTTCCGAATACAAAACTGGAAATAACCTTCGATGAAGTTCCTGTACCCGTAGCGGGGAAAAAAGTGACGCTGGCGGTAACATCCTCTCCCGTGCCAGCGACACAGCAGTTTGATGCTACCGCCGGTTCGGTCGTAGACAGCACAATTTCCTTTACGCCCGCTGCATCATTGGCTGCTTTTACCGAATATACAGTAAGTGTTGAGGCAGGTGCATTCACCGATATTTATGGCAACGCGGTTGCGGCGGGTTCATGGTCATTCACTTCTGCGGATAATATTCCGCCGGTCATATCGGTCTCACCCCCAACCACGCTTAATAAGGGATTTTCGAATACCATCGTTTCGGTAACAGCAACCGACAACGTAAGCGTTTCCGGGGTTACAATGACGTACCGAGGAGTGACTAGCAAGACTACCGCTGACGCAGTCGGGGTTTTGAATTCGGGCAAATGGGAAATCACGATGCAGGAATCCTTTTTTGATGACATGGGCCTAGAATATTTTTTTACCGCTACCGACCCGGGAGGCAACACGGTGAGAAGTCCGGCTGACCCGGCTGTTTTTTACAAAACAAGGCTGAACTTTACCGGGTCGAACGCTCCCCAAATTACCCTGGTGAAAGGATCCGGAAATGTCGCGGGTTACCAGATTATCGCGGTACCCTATGAATTAAGCAATCCCGGTATTGCGGAGAATTTTGACGAGTTGGGCACTGCTTCCAAGACTGAATACAGGTTTCTCCGCTATCACGAGACCCCTTCTCCGGGATGGGATGAGTACCCTGGAAGCCTTGTCAATCTGGCGATCGGGGAGGGCTATTTTGTTAACTCAACAAAAGTTGACGTCGTGAAGCTTGATGATGGAAAATCGCCCGACTACAAGCAGAACAGTACTTTCCTGATGAACCTGAAGAAAGGATGGAACCAAATCGGCAACCCCTATACTACCCAGATTCAATGGACCGACGTACTGCAGTACAACAATAACCCGGCGGGTGTTGGCTCATTGATTAAGTTCAGTAGTGGCTATGTACCTGCCGATGGCACTGGAATTCTTGACCCATTTAAGGGGGCTTTTGTCAAAGTCGACAATGATGTAACACTTAAAATTCCATTTAAGGGATTTACCTCCGGCGGCCGCACATCGGGGAGCTCCTTTGACCTGGCCCAACCTGAATGGCATTTCTATATTAGACTGGCCCAGGAAGAGTTGCGTTACGAGGTTGCCATGGTGGGAATGCACCCCAAAGCTTCTTTGGAGGAAGATGATTATGATATGGAGGCCCTTCCCAGGTTAAGCGAGTTTGTGGACGTCAACTTCAGCCATCCTGCGGCGGTTCACCGGATATTTTCGCAAGATGTAGTCCCTACGCAACCCGAATACACATGGGAATTTATAGTTGAAAGTAATTTGAAGGGTTTCGCCAGGATGAGTTGGGACAACGATGGGTTTGGAATTAACAACAAAGATCTTTTCCTGTTGGATATCGCAAGGCAGAAGCCTGTCAATATGCGGGCTGAAAACACTTACACCTTTGATCCCGGCGAGTCAACCAAATTCAAAATCTATTTTGGAGAGAACATCGAAAAGAAGATCAAGCCGGAATTCGTCTGGCTTGGTAAAGCATATCCAAACCCAAGCAACGGAATGACCTCGATACCTTTCACTTTGCCGGATCACAACGACCGTTACCAGGTGAATCTGGAAATATATGACATGATGGGCAAAAAGGTCGCCACCCTGGCGGAAGGAGAATACACACCGGGCTTCTATACATTGGAATGGAACACGGTGGCACCGAATTTGAGCGACGGACTTTACATCTATCGCATGGTGGTGGGTGACCACAACAGGAATGTTATTCAAAGCGGAAAGGTGGAGCTAAGGAAATAAATTAAAGGCCATGAAAAAGAGAATCGAATTGGCTTTGGTGCTTGCGTTGGGGTCCATCACGGTGCTGGACGCCCAAAATGTTAGCACGCGGACAAATGAATTTGAGGTGGACTTCAGCGATCCCAAAAAGCTGGTGACTTCCACGGTCCCGGTAATCAATTGGATGACCCCGGTTGCGGAAACCAACTACGCACAGGACCCTAAATACAAGATCAAGGTCCAGGTCGAATCAGTTTCCCCGATCAAGACCATCACCCTTGCGATCAAGGAAAGTGTAATGTCAGCTTCACGCGGGGCGCAGATTACCCAGCCCGGCACCGAAGAGGAAAAGCATAAGATGATCCTCGAAAGAAATCTCACGCTGATGGACGGGACCAACGTGGTTGAGGTGATCGTGGAAAACGCTGAAGGCGTAAAGACCATCAGCCATCGTTCTGTCAATATTGGATCTACGGCATTAACGGACGCTTCAAAATTGGACCGCACCGATTATGCGATCCTGTTTACCACCAACGATTATGACAACTGGCCGGACCTGGTCAACCCCGTTAATGACGGGCGCATGATCGCCGATGAGCTCAAAAAGAATTTTGGCTACAAAGTGGAAATTATGGAAGGGGGGTCGCAATCGGACATATTAAAAAAGTTGAGAGAATTTGCGGAGAGGAAATATAAACCGCTGGATCAATTGTTTATATTCTTTGCCGGTCATGGCCAATTCGACCAGACTTTCGGAGAAGGATTTGTGGTGACCAAGGAGTCACTGGCCAATGATGAGGCCAAGACCACGTATTTATCTCACAACCGGTTGAGATCGATCATTAACAATATTCCATGCGATCACATTTTCCTGGCGATGGATGTTTGCTTTGGAGGAACATTTGATGCGGCGCTGGCACACCGTGGTATGGACGATGAAGTCTATAAAGAGGCTTCACAGGCGGAGATGGTGACGCGAAAACTTACTTACAAGACACGACGATATCTGACTTCCGGAGGAAAAGAGTATGTACCTGATGGACGGCCGGGTATGAATTCGCCTTTTGCACGCAAATTGCTTGAGGCTTTCCGCGGTCGTGGGGGCAAGGATTTGATCCTGACGTTGGGAGAACTAAACACATATGTGGAAGCGCTCAAGCCGCAGCCTCGTTCAGGTGAATTTGGCGACAATGCGCCGGGAAGTGATTTTGTTTTTGTAATCAAATGACGACGAATTCGATCAAAAACAAAGGTGGGCAGAATCCCACCTTTTTTGTTTGTTTATAGCTTAACTTTAATGCCTGCGAAAACGGGAATTATGAAACTGAAGGAACTCCTTGCCCTTGTGTTACTGTCCATTTGTTTCCACGTCAATGCGCAAAAGGGTAATTATTTTCTTTTTCACTACACACCATCGGATGAACGGATTGACTATCTCACCTTTGGCATGGTTCAGGATGACAAAGGTGTTATTTATTTTGCCAATAAAAGCGGCATACTCGAATTTGATGGACGCAATTGGTCGCTGGTTCCAACCTCCGGGCCGATCTACACAGTAACGACGCGAGGACAGGATGTGTTTGTCGGGGGGTTTAATGGTTATGGAAAATTAACATGGAGTCAGGAAAATGTACATTCGTACCAATCCCTTTCTCAAGACCAGCCTCAGGCAACGCAAATCCTTTCGAGCCTTATCATAAACGACGACGTCTATTTCCTGAATGCGCAAACCTTGTACATTTTTTCTATTGCTTCAGGAAAAACGGAAACCGTTATTAAGGCAGAACCTCTGCAAGGTGTATTCACCGGACTCTTTGAAATTGCAGGAAGTGTATATGTCGGAACGGAGGCCAAAGGACTTTTTAAAATCGACAAGGGCGTATTGGTGACGGCCAATTTGGGACTACCAGACCATTTACAACTCCAGTTTTGCTCACCACTCAAAGGAACCGACAAAGTATTATTGGGAGGGACCAACAACGAGTTGTTCAGTTTTGACCCTAAGTCCGGATTGAAGCAAATCCACGTTGTCGATACAACCTCATTGAAAAACAATGCGCTGGCAGGAGGAACCT
>JBGPGZ010000396.1:0-4546 GCA_041484175.1 Cyclobacteriaceae bacterium
GTTGCCACGAAGGCACAAAGACACAAAGAGATCGCAGCTACTTTGTGTCTTAGTGTCTTCGTGGCTAAATAAGAGAAGTTCATCTTTCAAATGTTTTCAATTCCATTTGCCGGCCGTCATAAACTGCGTACGTGGTAAAATGCACCCATTCCCCCAGGTTGATATAGCGACTGTCAGTGCCGACGGCTAAATCCAATGGCAGGTGCCGATGACCGAAGACATAATAATCGTAATGCACGGATTTCTCGAGCTCTTTGCAATAAGTGAGGAGAAATTCGTTTTCCTCCCCTTCGAATTTTTCCTCCCGTTTCATATTGCTGATGCGGCTTTTTCGGCTCCAAAAGTGTGCAATACGCATGCCGAGATTGGGATGGATGCGCGCGAAAAGCCACTGACAGACTGTACTATTGAAAAATCGCTTTACCATTTTGTAGAACAAATCGTTGGGTCCCAAACCATCGCCATGTCCAACGAGCATCGTATGATCATTGATTTTCAGTCTCAACGGTTCCCGGTAGATGGGAATTCCAAGTTCCTTCGGGAAATAATCAAACATCCACATATCGTGATTGCCGGTAAAAAAATAAATGGGCAACCCGGCATCGCGAAGTTCCGCAAGTTTTCCCTGAAACCGGATAAACCCTCTTGGAATAGCCTGGTTGTATTCAAACCAAAAATCAAACAAGTCGCCCAGCAGGTAGATGGAATGAGCGTCGTGCCGGATAGTTTCCAACCATTCAACAATGAGTTTCTCCCGCTTCAGACTCGTTTCATGGTCCGGCACACCCAGGTGAAAATCAGAGGCGAAATAGATCTTTTTGTCCGGTGGTAATGAAATGGCAGTCTCACTCATCGTCGAAAAATACAAAGAAGTTTTTCAAATCCCTGCTTCGCGGGTCCCCTTCTGCAAGCGAGGCCGCCCCCATCGCAGTTGGATGGGTGATGTAAAAAAGATAAGGCACATTTCTGTGCCTTGGGTATTGTCAGTCTCGTGAAAACTTATTTCGAGTAGTCTCCTGTGACCTCTTTCTTAGGTTCAGCCGTTTTTGTTTCCGGAGCTGGGGTGGGGGTGGCTGCCGGCTCCTCTTTCTTCTCCGCGGGGGCAGGTTGCCCGTTGGTGAATTTTTGATAGGTAGTCTGCGCTGCAAAAGGCCGCTTCCCGATCAGGCGCTCCAGGTCGGACTGGAAGAGAATTTCTTTTTCCAACAGTTCCTTGGCGATAACTTCCAGATGATCACGGTGATCCTGTAACAGTTTCTTGGTCCGTTCGTAGGCATCATCGATGATTTTCTTTGCTTCCACATCAATTTTTTCAGCGGTGGCCTCCGAATATGGTTTGTTAAACGCGTATTCTGATTGTTTGGAATCAAAGAAGGAGATATTGCCAATTTCTTTGTTCATCCCATAGACCGTCACAATGCTGTAGGCCATTTTCGTGATACGCTCGAGGTCGCTCAGCGCCCCGGTAGAGATTTTTCCAAACACGATCTCTTCCGAAGCGCGCCCCCCAAAGGTCATGCACATTTCATCGATCAATTGTTCCGTCTGATAAAGAAACTGCTCTTTGGGCAGGTACTGGGCATATCCCAGGGCTGCAATCCCCCGCGGCACGATACTCACTTTTACAAGAGGGTCGGCATGCTCCAGGAACCATCCGGCTACGGCATGACCTGCTTCATGATAGGCCACGATCTTTTTTTCTTCCGGAGAAATGATTTTTGTTTTCTTTTCAAGGCCGCCTATCACACGGTCAATGGCATCCTGAAAATCCAGCATGTCAACTTCCTTCTTGTCTTTGCGCGCCGCGATGAGGGCTGCTTCGTTACAAACGTTGGCGATCTCCGCTCCGGCAAATCCGGGTGTTTGGGCAGCAAGCTTTTTAGGGTCTACATCCTTGGATATTTTAACGGGCTTGAGGTGAACTTTAAAAATGTGCTCGCGGCCTGCTATGTCAGGCTTATCGATGCTGATCTGGCGATCAAAACGACCCGGCCGCATCAATGCAGAATCCAATACATCAGGACGGTTTGTGGCGGCAAGGATGATTACGCCGCTATCCGTTGCAAAACCATCCATTTCAACCAGCAAGGAGTTCAGCGTATTTTCACGTTCGTCATTCGCCCCCGGCATCTGGCCCCGTCCGCGCGAACGACCGATGGCATCAATCTCATCAATGAAAACAATACAAGGTGCTTTTTCTTTTGCTTGTTTGAACAAGTCACGGACGCGGGCGGCGCCTACGCCAACAAACATTTCAACGAAATCCGATCCCGACAAAGAGAAGAAAGGAACACCGGCCTCACCTGCGACTGCCTTAGCCATCAAAGTCTTCCCTGTTCCCGGAGGACCTATCAACAAGGCACCTTTCGGAATCTTTCCGCCCAGCTTCGTGAATTTGCCGGGGGTTTTAAGAAAGTCCACAATTTCCTTTACTTCTTCTTTTGCTTCGTCCAGGCCGGCAACATCTTCAAAAGTGATCTTCACCTTGTTCTCCGCATCAAACAGTGCGGCCTTGGACTTTCCGATGTTGAATATCTGACCGCCGGGTCCGCCGCCACCGGTCATCCTGCGCATCAACACCCAAAATCCGAAGACGAGCATAAACAAAAAGGCGACGTTCCAGAATATACCTGTATAATCGCTTCGTTCCTCTACCTGAAGATCAACCTGCTGATCATGCGGAAGATTTTTGTTGAGTTGTTCATACTTGTCAAGGAATTTGTCGATCGAGCCAATCTTTAATTTATAGTGCGGACCGCTTGGATTAAGGCCCAGCGGGCTGCTCTTGTCCAATTCTTGTTTATAGACTGCATTTTGCAGCGCTTCAGCCTTGAGGGTTACTTCTACTTGTTCCTGGTTCTTGATCAATACGAGTTTCTTAATGTCCCTTCGCTGAACCATGTCCTCAAACCGGCTGGATTGGATTTCAACCAGATCGCCCGCCCGATAAAATTGTGTAACCCCCAAAATAATTACCACCAGGCCCAGAATGATCCACATCTGGTAATTTGGTCTTGGCCCTCGTGGGGGTATCATCTTATCTTTCCTGTCTTTGTCCATTCTGAATTAGAAATTACAACTAGATAACGTGCTTTGTTCTTTTTGGTTCGTCAGCCCTCGATTTCAGTGATTTCCGCGTCACCCCACAACTTCTCCAGGGAATAATACTGCCGGCGGTCTTTTCTGAAGATATGGGCCACTACATTGATGTAGTCGAGAAGTATCCACTCTTTATTGTTTTTGCCCTCGGTATACCACGGATTTTCCTTTAATGTCTTATAAACCTCATCATCAACAGAA
The DNA here is from genome assembly GCA_041484175.1 of Cyclobacteriaceae bacterium. Classification (GTDB taxonomy): domain Bacteria; phylum Bacteroidota; class Bacteroidia; order Cytophagales; family Cyclobacteriaceae; genus ELB16-189. The sequence goes on from JBGPGZ010000396.1 coordinate 3,301, forward strand.
TCTGCGATTGCATCCAGCTGCTTATCCGAATTCCCGGAGCACAATACAAAAAAGTCAGCAACGGCATTTTTCACCTTTCTTAGATCCATCACCACAATATCGGTCGCCTTCTTTTCCTGCATTCCCCTGGCGATCATCAGGCTGAGTTTTTCGGATTCCGCCTTCCTTTTTTTGACCATTAACTATCTTCGTTCTTTAAAAGTGTACAATCTGCAAAGTTAACCAAAAATACGGTGTATAAAATTCCCGCCAGCACGCTTTTCCTTGGCAAAAACCTGGTTTACGTGCCCCAGTGTCATTCTACCAACGCCCTGGCGGCTGAACTTGACCAAAAAGCTGAAACGCCCGAAGGAACCATTGTAATAACGGATAATCAGACTTCGGGTCGTGGCCAACGAGGAAATTCATGGGAGGCTCAGCCCGGTAAAAACCTGACATTTTCGTTGATCCTCAAGCCACGCTTTTTAGCCGTAAAAGATCAGTTCCAACTCAACCAGGTAGTGTCGTTGGGCATTACAGACTATCTCGCGACCGTCGTTGAAAAAAAAGCAAGGATCAAATGGCCTAATGATATTATTGTCCAGGAACGAAAAGTCTGCGGTATCCTGATCGAAAACCACCTGAAGGCAGACGGCATCCACCATTCCATTGTGGGGATCGGATTAAATATCAATCAACAAGTATTTGAGTCGCCATCGGCCATCTCCCTGAACTTGCTGACGAAAGAAGAATTTCAACTCGATCACGAATTAGCATTGCTACTTTCCATGCTGGAAGCGCGGTACCTGCAGCTGAAGCGCGGCATGCACCGGGAATTGGAGAATCATTATCTCCATCTTCTTTACCGGAAGGACGAGATCCACCGGTTTAATGCTCAAGGAAGCGAGTTTGAGGGAATCATCACAGGAGTAGATGATGCAGGGAAGATCAGAATTAATGTGGGTGGAGTAGAAAGAATTTTTGGCGCAAAGGAAGTTGCGTTCTCGGAGTAATGGGAGTGGAGATCCATTGGGACTGGATATTTATTTGGAGATTGTGCTGAATTGCGATTTTTGAATTGCGAGTGGCGAATTGCGAATGGAGATTTTGTCCGAAAGCGAGTTAGGTTCAATCAGATTCTTTGTGTTCGTTGTGGCTCATTGTGTTCTTTGTGACCTTGCTTGGCCATTTGGTCACAAAGAACACTAAGGAGGGCAAGAAGAACACCAAGAAAATAGTGTAATGTTTTCGCGGAGTGAACTACTCA
>JBGPGZ010000397.1:0-4544 GCA_041484175.1 Cyclobacteriaceae bacterium
GGCTGTGAGCAACACGGAGCAGATGACCTGAAGGGCTTCGTTCTTGGCGCCTTGGGGAACAATTTCACCCGAAAGCTTTTTTCCGCCCTTGATCTTGAAAGAACTCATTGATCTCTTCTGCGGTGGGGGTTGTTGCGATTCTTGTTAAAGTGCCGCTGATTTTGATTGCGGTTACTTTGGCCACCTTGGGGGCGGGGCTTCTTGCGTTCACGGTAAAGTTTTTCAAAGAGATTGTCTTCGCGAACTTTTTCTATGTTCATATCCAGTTTCCCGCCCGATAAGAGCTTGATATCCTTGATAATGACAGAATCGTCCAGTGTTTCCTTATTCCAATTTCCGTAGAAAGTCTTCATCAGCTTCCCCAGGTAAATAATAGCGTCTTCACGCTCCTGCTGATCTTCCAATTTCATGGCCTCCTTTACCAATCGCTCAAGATTCTTGCCGTAGTGTTTAAAACGGACTTCGCTTTGCGGATAGGCAACACGCATCGGTTTTTTGAAAAGCACTTCCGGCTCCGGAACGGGGTACGGGTTATTGACATCAAGATTGAAGTCGGCAATGATGTAAAGGTCGTCCCAAACGCGCTGGGGATTTTCGGGCTGATCTTTTAAGGAAGGCGTAAGCTGCTTGATGAGTTCAATAAGGGTATAGGCCAATTCAGTTCTTTTGTCCTTGTCCGGCACGGTCCGTATGTAATCCACCAGCTTTTGAACATTCCGGCCGTATTCTTTCAGCTTAATGCTGGGCCTTGCGGTATTGTATTCTCCGATCATTTTATTCTCCGATTGCGATTTAAGATTGACGATTTAATGGGCCGTTTGATAGCGCTGGGTCGGTTTGCGGCTTTTTGAGCCTCCAGCCGCTAATTCTCATGTATTTTGAGCTTGGCAAAGCTAAGTAATAATGTCTTCTCCCCAAAATCGCTAAAATGAATCCTCGCCTTCCGGTCCGCGCCGGTCTCATCCAGCTTCACCACGGTTCCAAAACCAAACCTGGGATGTTCCACCTTCATGCCTTCCTTCAGTCCTGAGGTATCGCTGGGAAGAAAGTCGGGCGACGGTTTATAGGAAGTAACACGCTGTGCGGGCTGGGAGCTGATGGTCTTCTTCATCCCGCTGATAAAACTCTTCGCAAAATTGGGATTGGGCGCCACCGAGTCTAATCCGCCAAACTTGGTACTCACTTTTATGTACCGCCCGTCAACATCATCCAGGAAGCGGCTGGGTTCGCAATTCTTCAGACGGCCATACCGGTAGCGCGTGAGCGCATAGGTGAGATAGAGTTTTTTTTGTGCGCGCGTGATCGCTACATAGAATAACCTGCGCTCTTCTTCAAGTTCAGCACGGTTACTTAACATCATCTGCGATGGAAACAGGTCTTCCTCCAGCCCGACGATATACACATACCGGTACTCCAGCCCTTTGGCCATGTGGATGGTCATCAACGTCACCTTTTCGGGGTCCTTGTCCTTATCTTCATCCTGCCCGGTGAGGAGCGAAACCTCCTGAAGAAATGCTCCCAGACTTTTATCCTCTTTTTCAGGATCGTCAACATATTCTTTGATGGCGTTCAGCAATTCCTGCACATTTTCGAACCGGCTCAAACCCTCCACCGTCTTGTCCTCATAAAGTTCCTTTAGCAACCCCGACGACTTGGCAATCTCAGCCGCAGTTTCGTAAGCGTCTTTATGCTGGATTTCAACGCCAAAGCGCTTGATCTTGACAACGAAGTCTTCAATAGGTCCGGAAGCCCTCCCTCCAATAAATGATTTTGCGTTCTGCAATACCTCCCAGATGGAAATAGCATGGTCGTTGGCAGCCACGACAATCTTATCGATGGTCGAATCGCCGATACCCCGCTTGGGCAGGTTGATTATCCTGCGGAAGGAAGCCTCATCCTGCTGATTCAGCGAGAACCGCAAATAGGCGAGCAGGTCTTTAATTTCTTTGCGCTGGTAAAACGAAAGGCCACCCACCACCTTATACTTGATGTTCATCCGACGGAGCGCTTCTTCAATGGAACGCGATTGACTGTTAGTCCGGTAGAGGACCACGAAGTCGCTGAACTTTAGCTGGCCCTGCATTTTCTCTTCGAAGATCGAAGTCGCCACGAGTTTGCCCTCTTCATTATCGGAAACCGCCTTGATTAATTCGATCAGCGTGCCTTCTTCATTGGCGGTCCATACATTTTTCGGAAGCTGGGCCTTGTTCTTGGCAATGACCGAGTTGGCCGCTTCGACAATCGTTTTGGTGGAGCGGTAATTTTGCTCCAGTTTAATGATCCGGAGATCCGGATAGTCCTTTTCAAAATTCAGAATGTTGCTGATGTCCGCCCCGCGAAAGGAATAAATACTTTGCGCATCATCGCCTACCACGCAAATATTTTGGCGGACGGCGGCCAATTTGCGGATAATAAAATATTGGCAAAGGTTGGTATCCTGAAATTCATCAACCAGCACGTAATGGATGCGGTGCTGGTATTTATTCAACACCTCAAGGTGTTCCTTGAATAATTTGTCGGTATTAAATAACAGGTCGTCAAAATCCATCGCACCCGACTTAAAGCAGCGCAGCGCATAGTTCTTATAGATGTTACCGATTTCGGGCCGCAGGTTGGCGGCATCATCGCCGATCAGCAAGGGATTCGCCTGATAATCCTGCCAGGAAATCAGCCTGTTTTTGGCCGACGAAATCCGGCTGAAAACCCCGTTTGCCTTGTACTGGGTCTCATCCAGTCCCATTTCCTTGACAATGGACCGGATCAAGGACTTGGAGTCATCGGTATCATAGATGGTAAAGTTGTTGGGATAGCCGATGTGGTGTGCTTCCGCCCGCAACATACGGGCAAAGACCGAGTGAAAAGTGCCCATCCACAGATTGCGCGCGTCTGCCCCCACCACCTGCTCGATGCGCTCCCGCATTTCCTTGGCCGCTTTGTTGGTAAAGGTGAGCGCCATGATGTTGAAGGGGTCAACTCCCTGGCTGTGGATCAGGTGGGCGATCCGCAGGGTCAGCACCCGGGTCTTTCCGGAACCGGCACCGGCGATCAGCATGCAGGCCCCCTCGGTATTGATCACCCCCTCGCGTTGCGGCTCGTTCAGGCTGTCTAAGTAATCCTTCATAAATAAACTGCAATATAGGGCTGCATGGAGCCCTGATGCAACTGAATTTAAAGATGACAAGAATAAAGTCGAAGCGCCCGTATTCAACAAACGATACAACATCTGGTAGGATAAAGCTGGTTTGCTTGGAGTTATGAAAAGACGCTGGACCTTTGTTTGTTCGAGCTCTGCAATGTTTCTGAAGCTGCCAAGTATTGGACCAACAGCTCCCTGATTGGTATAATTTGTAATTCGTAATTGGTGTCCATGAGAACTGAGCTTGTTCGAAGGACTAATGACTTATTTTCCTATTTTTGAGTTCGTGACCAGCGCCCATTCTTCAGAACCCCTTTTCCACGACGACGGTTTTGCAATCACGGCAGCCGAGCCCTGGGTCAAAACGAAAATCAATATTATACAGCAATATCTTACTGCATTCACCGGGAGCCTTGCGGGTAGGGTAGACGACATCGTTTTTGTGGATCTGTACGCCGGAAACGGTCTTTATTCCCTGGGTGCCAACCGTGAACTTTTTGCAGGAAGCGCCTTGATGGCGTTAGGCCTTGACTTACCAATAACCAAGTTCGTCTTTTGCGAAAAGGACCCCGAGCAATTCAAGATATTGAAGATCCGGACCAACCGCGATTTCCGCAATAAGAACATCGTGCTGTTGGAGGGCAAACCGTCCGAGTTGACGGACCGGTTCAGAATGTATATACCTCAGAATAAGGGCGATTATAAAACAGCGGTGTTGTGCGTCTGCGATCCTTTTTCATTGGATATTTCTTTTGAAACCCTCGGAAAGCTGGGCGACCTGGGATTTAGTCTGATCATTCCCTTCACTTTTGCACTCAATGACAGAATCAACTATAAGCATTACCTGAAGGAAGACAAGGAAAAGGTAAAAAGATTTTTGGGTGGTCACACCGACATGGAGCGGTTGGAGCAGGGATTGGAAAGCAACGTTCACTTTTACAAACGACTTGTCAGGATCTATGAAAATAACATGTTGGCCCTTGGACTGAACGCTTCAAACTCTGTTCATAAACTGGATTCTGGCTTGATGGAAATGCCGGTCTATTACATCGGCTTTTTCTCAAAACAGTTTTCGACAAAAGCCATTCAAAGCGATGTCGAGGCGTCAAAAAATGTGCAGTTTGAACTATTTCAATAATGCCTTTGTCATGTGGGCAAAGGATTACGCGTATTTGGTATGATGAAAGTAGGTGACATTTTGGTTTCAGATGATATCCGGGAAGTGGAGTTTGTTTGCCATTTGGAAAAATGCAAAGGCGCGTGTTGTGTGGAGGGCGACCTGGGAGCTCCGCTGGAGGAGAGCGAACTTGCCGTAATGAAGGAGATCCAGAAGCAAGTAAGACCCTATCTCACACCGGAAGGAAAAAAGGCAATCGCGGAACAGGGAGCCTATATTTTAGATGAGGAC
>JBGPGZ010000398.1:0-4534 GCA_041484175.1 Cyclobacteriaceae bacterium
CTTAGTCATTGGTAATTAGTAATTGGTAATTAGTAATTGGTAATTGGTAATCCCTAACCACTAACAACTAACCACTAATTACTAATTACCAATTACCAATTGCTAATTACCCTTCCAGAGCGGGAGACGAGGTTCGAACCCGCGACCTGCAGCTTGGAAGGCTGCCGCTCTACCAACTGAGCTACTCCCGCAAATCATTTATTGATTTGTTTGATTTGTTGATTTTGGTGGATTTTTCAATCAACCAATCAAACAATCCTCCAATCAGCAAATGCTCTGTGGGGAGAACAGGATTCGAACCTGTGAAGACGTAAGTCAACAGATTTACAGTCTGTCCTCGTTGGCCGCTTGAGTATCTCCCCAAACTATTGAAAATCACAATTCCCAGACTGCCTTTCAGGTATTGTTGAAGATTTCACAGCTTTTCTAAGAACGTTTTAATGACCTGAAATTCCAGCCCTTATAATTCGATTTTTTGCCTTAGCCAAAAAACAGGAGTGCAAAATTAATGGCTTTTTCGTGATTGACAAGGGCGGGAAGAGGATTTGCAGGATTTCAGGATTTCGATTAAAGTGGAATCCTCCCCTGTCGTCTGGGTTTGGACGCCCTGGGTTACATTAAGATGATATCGGCAACGGCATCCGGACCAAATTCCTTTCTGAAAATCTCCAAAATCTGGCTTTTGTGAAGATTGAGATCGTGTTTCATGGAGGGCGAATCGAGCTCGACAAATACGACTTTGTTCCTGACAAACACTTTTTTAGTACGCTTGGCAATTGGCTTGCCAACCAGCCTCTCCCAGGAGGTTACCACATTGGCCTCGTCGAATTTGGATTTAATATGGTATTCCTTTAAGAGCTGCTGAATGGCTTGACCGATATGCAACGCTCCTCCGCCACCATCGTTTTTAACCTTTTTCATGAATCTTGTCCAAGGTACCATTTTCAACGTGAAAGAGCTTGGCGTCTATTCCGGATTCCCTGATGATCTCCAGGCTCCTGTTGGCTCTCGCATCCGTTATAAACAACTGTCCAAAAGTTCCGTTCGCCACCAGCATCATCAGTTTATGGATGCGCTCTTCATCGAGTTTATCAAAAATATCGTCCAGGAGAAGCAATGGCCGCAAGCCTTTGTTCTCGGCGATCATCTGAAATTCCGCGAGTTTAAGTCCGATCAGAAATGACTTTTGCTGGCCCTGGGACCCAAGCCGTTTTAGTTCGCCGTCGTTAAGGGAAAATAGAAAATCATCGCGGTGTATGCCCGTGCTGGTCCGCTCCAAAAGAATATCGCGGGGAAGGTTTTTCCTCAGCGCTTCGGCAAAATCAATTTGATCCAGGGGAGACCGGTATACAATCTTCACCTTTTCCCGCGAATCGCCTACCAAAAAACGGTAGTGATTTTCAAAAAGCGGATGAAACGCGGTGAGAAATTCTTTTCGCTTTTCATGAATGTACTTTCCGGCGGGAACCAGTTTTTCATCATAGGCCTCCAGCAGATCCCGGTCAATGTTTCCCTGCCCGGAAAAGATCTTTAACAAACTGTTTCGCTGGCGGAGACAATGCGCGTACACAATCAGGTTCTCCAGGTAATTTCTATCCAATTGCGAAAGGAGGCTGTCAAAAAATTTTCTCCTCAACTCGCTGCCGTCCCAGATCAGCTCGATGTCGTTCGGCGCTACCAGCACGACAGGATAATTGCCGATGTGTGCAGAGAGCTTAATGCAGTCTTGCTCGTTGTCCCTGATTAATTTCTTCTGTCCTTGTTGGAAAGTGCAAACTACCTGATGCTGATTGTTCTTTTTCGTGAATTCGCCCTTGATCAGAAAATGATTTTCCCCCGTTCGAATGTTTTGAAGGTCGGAGGGGTTTAAGGCGCTTTTTGTAAAGGAAAGATAGTGAATCGCATCCAGCAGGTTGGATTTGCCGCTGCCGTTCTTTCCCAAAAAGCATTGGATGTCGCCGCTGAATTCAAGCTGTGCCTCACCATAGTTTTTGAAATTATACAAACTCAGCTTTTCGAGACGCATTTGTTTTGTGTATTTTGCGGGATATTATTTCCCGCAGACCTCCTGCCGGACGGGCTGGTATCGCAGATTGCCGCTGATCTGATTTTATCGGCGTCCGTCATCGCGATCGACGGGGACCCAGTAATAAAAACAAAATTAGCATTATGGCCACCATCACCCAAGCTAAAGGCAAGGCAACCAGGGAAAAGACTGAATTTTCAAAGGAGACGTATCTTTTCTGGTATGAGAGCATGCAACTGATGCGCAAGTTTGAAGAAAAGGCCGGGCAGCTTTACGGCATGCAAAAGATCCGCGGGTTTTGCCATTTGTACATCGGCCAGGAGGCCTGTGCTGCGGGCGCCGTTTCGGCACTCACCAAGGGCGATAAGTGGATAACCGCCTATCGCGATCATGCCCATCCGCTGGCGCTGGGTACGGATCCAAAAGCTGTGATGGCGGAGCTATTTGCTAAAGAGACCGGGATATCCAAAGGAAAAGGTGGTTCCATGCACATTTTTGACAAGGCGCACAACTTCTTCGGAGGCCATGGCATCGTTGGTGGGCAGATTCCGCTCGGTGCGGGAATCGCTTTCGCGGAAAAATATAACAAGACCAAGAATCTTTGCATGTGCTATATGGGCGACGGGGCAGTCCGCCAGGGGTCCTTTCATGAAACGTTGAACCTGGCCATGCTTTGGAAACTTCCAGTGATCTTTGTCATCGAGAACAATGGCTATGCGATGGGTACTTCCGTGAAAAGGACTTCCAACGTAACCGATCTTTATAAACTCGGCGAAGCTTATGATATGCAATCAGAGCCTGTCGATGCCATGAGCGTTGAGGCGGTTCATCAGGCAGTAGCCCGTGCTGCCGAGCGGGCAAGAAACGGCGAAGGACCAACGCTGCTTGAATTCAGGACCTACCGTTACAAAGGTCATTCCATGTCAGATCCGGCCAAGTACCGGTCCAAGGAAGAGGTAGAGGAATACAAGGGCCGCGACCCCGTTGAGGTTGTCAAGAAGACCCTCCTTGAAAAGAAATATGCGACCGAAAAAGATATCGAAATCATCGATCACCGCGTAAATGAGAAGGTGGAAGAAAGCGTAAAGTTTGCAGAGGAATCAAAGTACCCGGATCCGGGCGAGGCGTTAAAGGATGTTTACGTTCAACAGGACTACCCCTACATCACTGATTAAGGTCTCCATCATCAACGCTTTTGTTTAATAAAGTGTAATTCTTAGTTTTGCATCCCGCTAAAAAGCGGGATGAATTTTTATTGACTATGGCTAAAAAAGAAGAGAACAAGGATTTGCTGGAGAATCCGGAGGTGATTAAAGAAAAACTGGCCGGGGCCGAACATTGGATCGAAGATAACCCGAAAATAGTTTTCGGTGTGCTGGGCGCTATTGTATTGGTGGTCGGTGGATTCTTTGGATACCGCTATTGGGCGGCAAGTCAGGACGACCAGGCCCAACGTGAGATGTTTCAAGCCATCCGCTACTTTGAGGCCGACAGTCTGAATCTTGCGCTGAACGGTGACGGGAACAACCTCGGATTTCGTCAGATCATTGAGGACTACGGGATGACGGACGCCGGAAAACTGGCCAACTTTTACGTGGGTTTTATTTATCTGAAACAAAAGCAATTCAAACCTGCCATCTTATATCTGGAAGATTTCAAGGCAAAGGATCTGCTGGTGCAGGCACGGGCCTACAGCCTGATCGGAGATGCCTACATGGAATTAAAAGACTACGAAAATGCCGTAACCTATTACAACCGTGCGGCCGATTATAAGCCCAACAAATTTTTTTCACCGGTCTATTTAATGAAAGCTGCATTGGCCTATGAAAAGTTAAATCAAAACGAAAAGGCCAAGGCGATTTATCAGAGAATTATCGATCAATATTGGGATTCGAATGAATATCAGGACGCCCGCAAAATGAAGGCGAGAATCGAAATCAACTCATAACCATGGCTGGGTCGCTGAAGACAGTTCCGGGAAAAAGTAAGCTCAACCTTTCGAATAAGAAATTTGCCATTGTGGTGGCGGAATGGAACGAAGAAATAACAGAGGCCCTGTTTCAGGGGGCTTTTGATGCACTCCTCAGGCTTGGTGTTAAAAGGAACAATATCCTCCGAAAGAATGTGCCCGGGAGCTTTGAACTTCCGCTGGCAGCCCAACGGATGGCCCAGGAAAAAAGTATCAGCGCTGTGGTCTGCCTTGGATGCGTGATCCAGGGCGAGACCCCGCACTTTGATTACATCTGTCAGGCAGTTGCCAATGGCGTCATGCAGGTCAATTTGAAAACAGGCAAGCCGGTCGCTTTTGGCGTGCTGACTACATTGAATAGAAATCAGGCACTGGAGCGGGCGGGCGGCAAGTATGGGAACAAAGGCGAGGAAGCGGCCCTTGCCGTGGTGAGTATGCTTTAAAAGTATTAGTCAAAGGAATAATGTTAAAATATTTACCTGAGTAAACTATTTGACTACATTTTCTTCACAATTTCATTGCCAAACTCGGAGCACTTC
>JBGPGZ010000399.1:0-4533 GCA_041484175.1 Cyclobacteriaceae bacterium
CCGAACCCAGCGCTAACCCGTTCTCCGGGTTGTAATTTTTAATGACAAAGAGTCTGTCACCCACAAACTTTATGTCAAATGGAAACCGCGCGGTTCTTACCGGGTGATTTTTGTAATAATCATCCGATAAGGCTACGCCCGTGTGTCCGCAACCAATTCTGGAAATAATCGCGGCCAGTTTCTTGTAAAACTCAAGTTCACCAGCGGGTTGATTGATGGAAAGGAGTGTTTTTTCAAAAAGGTCATCGATTTCTTTTTTGGAATGATACCGATAAAGCGAAGGGTGCGACTCTTCCAGGGCCTTCCTGAACAATGAAAAATCATTTTTGAGTTCCGTTGTGGAGTAGGATGACTTTTGTGAAAAGACAATTATTTGGGTGATAAGGAAAGCGGCTATGGTCAATAGCCTGAATCTTGTGAAATTCATATTGCGTGCATATTTGTTATTCAACGTAAATGCCGCAAAGTCAACTATTCTTAATTGAAAAGATTTTGTAGTGTATTTGTCCTTCGAGGCAAAGAAATAATCGAAACAGAATTCTGCGTTAATCTGTGGCTAAGAATTCTTATGCCACAGATTGCACAGATGGGCACAGATAGAACAAATCACTCCTGGAGGGGGTGCAGAGAACTCCTTCCACCCTTCAAATTATTCCATTTGTCCATTTTTGATCGATCCCTTGAAATGTTTTCGATACCTTGCTTTTCCCATCCATTATTATGATCTAAACAATAAAAATATGAACCACCTTAACAGAAGAGCATTTATTTCCCGCAGCGTGGCAGGCCTTGCAGGCGCCGCGGTGCTGGCACCACATCTGTTGCACGGAGAAGAAACCCATGCGCCAGGAGTGATCGGCTTTCAGAGTTGGATTGTCCGGGAGTCTATTGAGAAGGACTTTGGCGGTACGCTCAAGACGATGGCCGGGCTGGGTTACAACAGCATTGAAATGTGTTCTCCTCCGGGGTATTCCAAGATGGGTTTTGGCCCGCTTCAAAGCCTGAAGGCGGCCGAGATGAAACGCATCATCACAGATGCAGGCATCACTTGCATCAGCTGTCACTACGGGTTTGAAGAGCTAAAGCAACACGGACAGGAGCGAATGGACTTTGCCAAGGAACTGGGGCTTGAACAAATGATCCTTGCGTCCTTTGGCCTGCCAAAAACCGCCACCCTTGGTGACTGGAAAAAAGCTGCCGATGAATTGAATAAGTTGGGAGAGCAGGCCCGGAAATCAGGACTGCAGATGGGCTTTCACAATCACAACGGCGAGTTTGAGAAGCTGGAGGGTGAATTGATATATGATGTGCTGCTGAAGCAATTCGATCCTACGCTGATCAAGATGCAATTCCAGGTGTGGGTGATCAGCATTGGCTACAAGGCCGCCGACTACTTCCAAAAATATCCGGGACGGTTTATTTCAGCCCATCTCTACGACTGGTCTGGAACCGGCGAAGAGATGGTGCCGCTGGGAAAAGGTAAAGTGGACTGGAAAGAATTTTTTGCTGCTGCTAAAACCGGTGGGGTGAAGAATTATTTTGTAGAGATGAAGCTGGACCTGCTCAAAGAGAGTGCTGCATTTCTGAAAAATATATAGAAAGAGTACCTTTCGTGGCGTGGCACAAGCACCTGTGCGCAGGCACGAAGGGCCACAATGGACACAAAGAATGTCATTATCATTCTCATTGTGTCCTTTGTGCATCCTTCTTGCTCTTTATACAAACAACGTTATGCCCTCTGCAAACAACACACCAAACACATTACCCCATTCGCCACTATACTTCATCAACATAAAAAGGTTACAACAGAATAATAAAAATAAAATTCACACGTAACCCTTAAGATCTCTTTAGTGAACGCTTTTAATTCACTGTCCGCTATTTCCGGACAGCGTCACTTTTCGGACACCTTAATATCAAATCATTTTAAGCTAATCTGCCAGTTAAATTTTTTGGCAAAATATTCGCTAATAGCTGTAAGGATCACTCCAACCAAAACCTGAACGTACGAACAGGGACTATCGTCCCCGGGTCTCCCGGATCTTGGGCGTTTTCATTTGTAACCATTTTTCACGCTTAAAGTAATCAACATATGATGAGCAAAATTAAATTTCTCACGGGCATCGTGTGGATGTCCGCGTCCACCATCGCGAGTGCCCAGGGATCGGCTACCGCGACAGCCGTCATCAAGGGAACTCCCTACCTGGATGAAGCGTATGCTCAGGGGGAAATCTTCTATGCCAACACAAGCCGCACGGTTCCCGTCCGGTACAACGCGTTCCTGGATTTGATGGAGTATAAACAAAATGGTCAGCCCATGGTGCTGGACCCCAACGCGACCGTTAAGAAAGTACACTTCGGCACCACAACTTTTGTCGTTCAGAAGTTTGAATTTAAAGGGAAAGCTAAATATGGCTATTTAGTGTTGCTGGACAGCGGCAAGGTGATGTTGTTTTCTAAAAAGATCATCACCTATCGGGATGGGTTAAAAGGGCGCGCGCTTGACGGCACCGACCTGCCTCCGCAATATACCCGGTCCCCGGACGTATTTTATTATAAGATCGGCGACGGCGAACTGCAGGAAGTCGAGAGCATCAAATCCATGATTGCCAGTTTTCCCGACAAGCGCGATGAACTGACCCAGTTTGCAAAAAAGGAGAAGATATCGCCCAGAAAAGAGAATGAGCTTATTCAGCTTGTTCAGTACTATAATCAGGATTGATCAGGATTGATCAGGATTTGCAGGATTTGCAGGATACACGAATTTTTGAGTTGCAATCATTATGAATTCTCTCATCCTGACCCATCCTGAAAATCCTTAAATCCGGATCAGTTATAGAGATCACCTGCTAAATATTTCATGCCGGAATCGACGGCAACGGTAACGATGGTGTGACCCGGGCCAAGTTTCTTGGCGAACTCCAGCGCGGCGCAAACATTCAGTCCGCTGGAAGTTCCGGCGAAGATACCCTCTTTCGAAGCTAGTAGCCTGGCTGTTTCCCGGGCTTTGTTTTCGTCGATGGCATGGGCTTCGTCATACTTATCTTTTGTGAGAAGGGGCGGTATTCTGCTGGCTGCGATTCCTTCCACATGGTGGCTGCCTTTTTCCCCCGTGGTAAGAAATGCGGCCGATGAGGGCTCCAATGCAACAATCTTAGTCGCTTTATTCGCTTCTTTTAGTTCGGCACCCGCCCCGGATAACATACCCGCTGTCCCTACACCGGCGCAAAAAATATCGATCGGCTTATCGAGCTGATCAAGAATTTCCCTTCCGAGTTTACGATACCCGATTCTTGCATCGGTATTTACAAACTGTTGTATCCAATATGCGCCCTCTTTTTGCAATTGTAAAACGCGTTCCTCCATCCTCACAAAGAGATCGGGTGTTATTTTCCCCCCTACAGAGGGAACGATCTCCAGGTCTGCCCCAAATAAGCGAATGGTCTGCAATTTTTCCTTGGCGAATGCATCGGACGAGATCGCTTTGAAATGATGTCCTCTTACGGCGCATACAAAGGCGAGCGAAGTGCCCGTACTTCCACCTGTATATTCAACGATGAGGGTGTCGGGTCTTATGTCTCCGCGTTCTTCAGCCATCTCTATGATGGCCGCCGCCATCCTGTCCTTGTAAGAGCCGGTAGGATTGAAATATTCAAGCTTCACATAAATATCGGCGCAGTGCGCAGGAACTATATTGTTTAGTTTTACCAGGGGCGTATTGCCGATGGTTCCCAGGATGCCGGTGCTCTTAGTGGTTGGCATAGGTGATGTTTTGATAAAGATAGGCAAGTATCCAATATCACCCGATTAATTTTGCATCTGCTATTGTGCGGCTTAACCGGACAATCGTGATTCGGAATTTAAGAAATGACTTAACGATTTGCCGACAGCAGCGGTTCCCTTTTACCGAATTCAGCAGCGTCCACCTCGGCAAGAAGCCTGGGTTTGGATTTACTTTTACGTGCTGTGAACAGCGTGGCCGTATGCGGTTGATTTCTTTTCTTGTTCAAAAGATAACATTCCCGGCCTCCGTTACTGATTTGAGTTTTATACTTTGCTTTAAAGTGCCGCTTTTTAGCTTTATGAAAATCCTGGGCTTCAGCCACCGATGAAATGATCAGGCCAAGGGTAATCACGAACACCAGGATCAGAACCTGTTTGACCCTGTTTTTAATACTGTTGTGGGCTTTCATTTTTTCAATTATTTAAGTATTGTTCTCCTCCTTTTGATACATCAAATGTGTGTCGTGAATTGCTCTCAGAAATCAGGGACAACCGGATTTGAGAAAAATCAGGATTGGAAAGCAAGGATAGGCCTCATTCAAAGCTCAAATCAAGCTTTGTGCCTCTTCAAAAGAATTGGACTTTCGTAAGATGTCAGAAAAAGGATAGGAATTGGCCAGGCGGGAATCAGGGTAAACCCCGATGAACATCAATGATAAGGGCACAGCCCACCGGACAAATGTACTCGCAACGTTCAAAAATGAATGCCGGATTGTAAACGCATTGCCAAAATACCTCCCTATGATGGAG
>JBGPGZ010000400.1:0-4519 GCA_041484175.1 Cyclobacteriaceae bacterium
GTAGGGATGGTGCAGCAGGATATCCCGTTCCTTGAGCACCTCAAACAGATCGCGCGTGCCTTGTTCCGGAAATGTCATAGGCTTAATCGGCGGGCGCAACTGCGAGCGCTTGTTCTTGAAAGCGCTGTGATTGATGATTTGAAGGATTCCGGTCAGGTCAACCAGGCTCTCCCGCGGTACGGAAATGATATTTAAGTCGTCCAGATCCCACTGAATTTTCAACAGCCGCAGCATCCAGGGATCGGGGTTCTCTTCCACGTCCAAACGTACTACCCGGCCCGTCCTCCGGGTTTGTAATTTACGTTTAAGCTCCTCCAGGAAATTGGACTCAATGTCCTCACTTTCTTCGAGGGTAAAATCACCATTGCGGTTGATGCGGAAAAGGTTGATGCTGCTGATTTCGACATTTCGAAAAAGGTGGTGAATATTGTTGCGGATGATCTCTTCCAGCGGCACAAATGAAATCGTACCATCGTGGGAAAGAATCTCATAAAACCGTGAGAGGTTGCTGGGAATTTGTATGAAGGATACCTTTTGTTGATTATGAATTTCCTGCGGCGCTTTTGTAACCACGCCAAACAGCAATCGATTATTTTTAAGCGTTGGAAAGGTGTGGTAGTTGTCGAAGAGCATCGGCGTGAGCATCGGGAAGATGATCTTCTGAAAATAGTGGTCGACCTTCTCGGTATCCCCCGGAGAGAGTGATTCATAAGCGCAAATGCAAAACCCGTTCTTTTCAAATTGAGGTTTTAATTCCTGAATGAAATACGCGTGTTGCTCGCGGGCAAAGCGCTGAACTTCGGAAAGCAAATGACCGCGAAAGGGTTCCTCGCGCAAGCCACTATAATCAAACCGTTCTTTGCCGTAATCAAGGTAATTGTATAAACTGCCCAGGCGAATGGTACAAAATTCATCCAGGTTAGATGCCGTGATTGATAGAAACTTGAGGCGGTCAAAAATACTGCGGTCAACGTGCTCCGCCTGGTCGAGGACGCGGTAATTAAATTGCAACCAGCTTAAGTCGCGACTAATGTAATTGCTCTCCCGAATTTGCCGGATAACCGGATCTTCTATCGGCTGTACTTCTAATACTTCTTCCATCGCCAACTGATCATTGCTTCTGACCCTTTTCAATGATGTTTCATCAAAGTACGTCAGAAAATAAAAAATGTTTGTTATCTCATCATGAAGTTTCTAAATATCCACGCGGGCATATTTCGCATTCTTCTCAATAAACTCTCTCCGGGGGGCCACTTCGTCTCCCATGAGCATCGAGAACAAGTGATCTGCCTCCGCAGCCGATTCAATGGTCACCTGTTTCAATGTGCGTTTGGACGGATCCATCGTCGTTGTCCAGAGTTGCGCCGGGTTCATCTCACCCAACCCCTTGTAACGCTGCACCCCAACGCTATCCTCCTTGCCGTCCTTTGCCAACTCTTTGGTTAGTGCGTCTCTTTCTTCTTCGGTCCAGCAATAGCGCTCCTCTTTGCCCTTTTTTAGCAAATACAAAGGCGGCAAGGCGATGTACACATATCCTTGTTCAATCAATTCGCGCATGTAGCGGAAAAAGAACGTCAGAATCAGTGTGCGAATATGACTTCCATCCACATCGGCATCGGTCATGATGATGATCTTGTGGTACCGGAGTTTGGCGAGGTTCAGCGCCTTTTCACCCTCCTCGGTTCCGAAGCTCACCCCCAGCGCGGTAATCATATTCTTGATTTCCTCATTTTCATAGATCTTGTGCTCTTGCGCCTTCTCCACGTTCAGGATCTTTCCTCGCAGAGGAAGGATAGCTTGAAAATTCCGGTCCCTGCCCTGTTTAGCGGACCCGCCGGCGGAGTCACCTTCCACGAGGTAAAGTTCACATATGGAGGGGTCAGAACTCGCGCAATCGGCGAGTTTGCCCGGCAAGCCGGTGCCGGTAAGAACATTCTTGCGTTGCACCATTTCGCGCGCTTTCCTGGCAGCAATACGCGCCTGCGCAGCAAGGATAACCTTGTTCACAATCTGTCTTGCCTCCTTGGGATGTTCCTCTAAATAGTTCTGAAGTGCCTCCCCCACGGCAGTGTCCACCGCACCCATTACTTCTGAGTTGCCTAATTTGGTTTTTGTCTGACCTTCAAATTGGGGTTCGGCCACCTTCACCGAAATCACAGTTGTAAGGCCCTCTCGAAAATCATCCCCGCTTACGTCTACTTTTGCCTTCTCCAACAAGCCCGATTTGTCCGCATAGCTCTTCAGGGTCCTGGTGAGCGCCCGGCGAAAACCGGCTACGTGGGTTCCCCCTTCGTGCGTGTTGATGTTGTTGACGTAAGAAACCAGGTTCTCGGTGTAGGACGTATTGTAATTCATCGCCACCTGGACCGGTATTTCGCTTTTTGTGTTTTCGATATAAATCGGTGCCGGGATCAATTTCTCCCGGGTCGAATCCAGATACTCCACAAATTCGCGAAGACCCCCCATCGAGAGAAATTGATCGGAACGAGGCAGTCCCTTTTCATCGGTTTCCCGCAAGTCGCTCAAATTAATTTTTATACCCGTGTTCAGGAAAGATAGTTCGCGCAACCGCGAGGAGATCGTCTCATAATTGTACTCCAACGTTTGAAAAATCGTGCCATCGGGTTGGAAATGAATGGTAGTTCCCCGGCGATCCGATTTTCCGCTGACACGAACAGGGTATTGAGGCGTTCCGCGATGATATTCCTGCTCAAATATTTTTCCTTCCCTGTAAACCGTAGCTGTTAGAACCGAAGAGAGCGCATTTACACAGGATACACCCACACCATGCAATCCTCCCGAAACCTTGTACGTGTTTTTATCAAACTTGCCCCCTGCATGAAGCACCGTCATCACCACTTCCAGCGCCGAGCGCTTTTCCTTCGCCATCATGTCGGTCGGAATGCCCCGGCCGTTGTCTTCCACGGTGATGGAATTGTCGCGGTTGACAATGACATTGATCGTGTCACAATAACCTGCCAACGCTTCGTCGATCGAGTTGTCCACGACCTCCCAAACGAGGTGATGAAGCCCCTTGACGCCCGTATCTCCGATGTACATTGCGGGCCTTTTGCGGACGGCTTCGAGCCCTTCTAAAACCTGAATATTGCTTGCTGAATAATTAGTTTCTTGCTTCGTTTGTTCTTCGGTCATGCTCGATTTTTATAACCTGCAAAAATAAGGTTTTTTACCTCCATTATCGCTATCCGGAAGATAAAAAGAGCATGGAAATTGAGTCTAAAATGATCTTTTTCATGAAGCCTTCTGAATTGCTTAACTAAAGTATTAGTTCTGGTTTGGGATGGATAAATCCCGATGAAAAAATCATGGCTTTTTCCTCTTCCTGACTTTCTTTTTCACGCTCTTCTCCGCTTCATCCATGAGCTGAAGTTTAGCTTTCTGCAATTGGGCCTTTTGGGCCTCGCTTACAGTAGGATAGCTTAAGTCCAGCCTGTCAAAATGGTGATGGATCACTGAAGCTATGGCGAGCCGGGCATACCATTTATCATCCGCCGGAATAATAAACCAGGGTGCATAGTCCGTGGAAGTTCTGCTAATAGCTTCTTCGTACGCCTTCTGATATTGGTTCCAGAACGCCCGCTCCTTTAAGTCGGCGAGCGAAAACTTCCAATTCTTGCTTGGGTCTTCGATGCGCTCGAGGAATCTTTTCTTTTGCTCTTTTTTTGACACATGGAGAAAGAACTTCAGTATCAGCATGCCATTGCTGGCCAGGTTTTTTTCAAATCTTCTGATTTGCTTAAATCGATCCTTCCAAAAGGGGTTATCAATTCTCTGCAACGAATCAATTTTCGGAATATTTTCTCCCAAAATGTATTCCGGGTGAACGCGCGTCACCAATACGTTCTCATAGTGTGACCGGTTGTGAATGGCTATTTCACCCCTTGGCGGCAGTGCCAATTCATGCCTCCAGAAGTAGTCGTGGTCCAGTTCATTTGAATTTGGTGCTTTGAAACTATAGACCTTTACCCCCAATGGATTAAAGCCCGACATGATGTGCTTTACGGCTCCGTCCTTACCGGCTGCATCCATGGCTTGAAAGACAATCAAAACACTGTACTGGTTGTGAGCATATAATTTGTCCTGCATTTCGGCGAGCTTCTTCCTGCTCTTTTCCAGCAGCAGCTCGGAATCCGCCTTGTTCAGGGTTTTCCCCTCATATTTGGTGCTATAATTCTTTAGCTGAATAGATTTGCGGGGCTTTATCAGCAATTTTTTTAGTTGGATCAGGTTTTCATCGGTTAGCATATTGCAAGAGATTTGATTTGCATCAAGCTATAAAATATAGACCAAATCTATATCGATTGCGGTGCGTTTTTTGTATATTTCCTATGCCTACAATAAAAGCATTCGCCAATGAAAACCACACACCAACCCTTCTTGCTCAGCCTATGCTGGCTGATGAGTGCGACCTTCGTTATGGCCCAGGATGACAGAGAGAAAAATGCCATTAAAGCAGCAATTGCAAAAGAGACTACGGCTTTTTTTGAAACAGATTATA
>JBGPGZ010000401.1:0-4517 GCA_041484175.1 Cyclobacteriaceae bacterium
GATTGCTTGCTGTCTTGTTGGCCGATTTGTTTATTCCTTATTTCAACAACCTGGCTGGAAAATCCCTGGAGGGAGCGTTGCTTTTTGATCATCGTGTCGTCCTTGGATTAGTTGTTCTGATTGTGACGGTATCCTTGATTTCCGGATCTTATCCAGCTTTTCTTCTTTCCGGGTTCAGACCTGCTGAGATTCTCAAAACAACTTCTCCAAAAATGAAAGGCCATTTACCGCGGCAGGTATTGATTGTCTTTCAGTTTGTCATCGCCATCGTGATGATCTCCGGAACCCTTATGATGTACCGCCAACTACAATTTGTTCTTTTCAAAGACCTGGGTTTTGATAAAGAACAGGTTCTCGTTGTCAGCCTCACCGGCGAGATTGAGAAAAAACACGAAGCTTTCGCCAATGAAGTAAGGATGCACCCGGATGCAAAGAGCGTGTCCATATGCCGCAATGATCTGGGCCAGGCGAACGCCTACTCCACCTACCTTGTACCGGAAGGCTTTCCACCGGATGAAATCGAGGCAAGGGTATTTGAGGTTGACGCGAATTTCAAGGATACCTATGGCATAAAAATGGTCATGGGTAGATTTTTTGATCCGCAGTCATCATCCGACTCTATGTCGCTGCTGATCAATGAAGCGATGATGAGGAGATTGAAATGGGAGGACCCGACAAAAAAGACAATCAAGTTTCGCGAGAACCAACGTGCCTGGCCCGTCATCGGGGTAATCAAGGATTTCTACTTCAAACCGCTTTACGAAAATGTAGAGCCGTTGGTGATGAAGATTGCGACCGAGGATTTTTATGCCCTTTCCGTCCGCTTTGAAGGAAAAAATACAGCAGGACTCCTGCAATTCCTTGAACAAAAGTGGAAGGCCTACGAGAAGCGCTATCCTTTTAATTATTTTTTTGTAGACCAGGGTTTTGCCCGGATGTATCAGTCAGAACAGAAATTATTTAAAACGGTGATCACCTTTGGCGTGATCAGTCTGATCATCGCCTGCCTTGGCCTTTACGGCCTCATTTCCTTTATCCTTGAGCAACGCACCAAAGAACTGGGCATCCGGAAGGTACTCGGGGCCACTGTGGCCAACCTTACTTTTTTGGTCAATCGAAAATTTATTATGCTGGTTTTAATTTCGGGATTGCTGGCAGTTCCGGTCTCCTATCGGTTGGTAGAGATGTGGCTTAAGAAATTTGCTTTTCATGTTGACATGGCTGCGGCTCCCTTTGTTGGGGCCATTGTCCTGACGTTGGCCATAACCGTTTTCTCGGTTTGTATCCAGGCGCTGAAGTCGGCGTTGGCGAATCCGGTGGATGCGTTGAGACATGAATAGGTTTCGGGTTTCGGGTCTCGGGTTTAGGGTCTCAAGTCTCATGTTCCAGACTAAGTCTAATTACTAATGACCAATTACATCAACACCTCAACACTTTCAGTATGATCAGAAATTATATCAAGATTGCGTGGAGGAATGTTTGGAAGAACAAACTTCACACTTTTATCAACGTAATGGGGCTGACAATCGCGTTTTCCTGTTGTTTATTGATTGTTCTCTATGTGCGCGGAGAGCTCAGTTTTGACAAATTCAATAGGGATCATGACCGGACGTACCGCGTTGTAAAAGATTTTGTAAATGATGATGGCAGCGCCCTGCCCGATGCGACCACGCCACCAGCACTGATACCGGCGATCATCAGGGAAATTCCGGAAGTGGAACAGGGCGTGAGACTGTTTCCCAGCTGGGGCGACAAGTTTCTGGTAAAACGGAATGAGCTGATGTTTTATGAGGAACGGGTATACCGCGCTGACACCAATGTATTTGATGTTTTCACTTTTGATTTCATCGCTGGCAAATCAGTATCGCCCCTGCGCGATGTGGCGGCCGTCGTTATTACCGAATCGATGGCCAGAAAATATTTTGGCAAGGAGTGGGAATCCAATCGAAATTCACTGCTGGGCCAGTCCATCGAAATCGGAGAGGGTAAGGAAAAGTTAAAAGAAATAACAGCTGTCATCCGGGACATTCCGTATAATGCTCACTTCCATTTTGACTTTCTACTTCCCATGTATCAAGGCAATGATGAATGGTGGGGACGGTATAACTGGTACAGTTATGTTAAGATCAGAAAGGATGCATCAATTTCGGACGTGGAGAAGAAGGTCATCCAGTTATTCAAGAAGCACAATCCGGAAAGTAAAATACGATATTATGTTCAGGCAATCGACGACATTCATCTCACGTCAAAACTGAAATGGGAGCTTGAACCAAACGGGGATCGCAAGTTTGTACAAATCTTTATGTTGATTGGCATTTTTGTCATGCTGATCGCCGCGGTCAACTATATCAATTTATCGATCCTGCAGTCCTTCAGTCGCGCGAAAGAAGTAGGTATCCGCAAAGTCGCAGGCGCCCATCGCTCCGGTCTGATCCGCCAATTTATTACCGAATCGATCACCCTATGCCTGATCGCTTATTTTCTTGCCTTTGGTTTGGTCGATGTGTTGCTCCCGTTCGTGAACACTCTTGTTGGCAAGCACCTTCATCTATTAGTACCCGATCATTATTTTACATTGGCTGTCTTTTTTGCCGGTATTGTAGTCATTGGCATCATTTCCGGTTTCTACCCCGCTCTTTTTATATCGCGGCTGAAGCCGGTGAACATCCTGAAAGGAGCCGACACGGGATCGGAAAATGTCTGGCTGCGCAAAGGACTTATCCTGTTGCAGTTTGTCGTTTCCGTAGCGCTGATTGCCGGAACCGTTATCGTCATCCAGCAGGTCAATTATTTGCGCCTGAAGGACCTGGGCTTTGAAAAAGATCAGGTACTGGTGATTCCCAATATACAGTCGATCGTCAATAAGCAAACTGTAAAGAATGAACTTGCAAAAGTACCGCATGTAATAAAGGCGGGGAGTTCCAACGGGATCCTTGGCGGACAGAACTGGACCACGGGGATCAACCTGAAAGGGTCCTCCCAAAGTCTGCTGGTCAATTTCACCGGCGTGGATCACGAGTATCTCGATGTGATGAAGTTGAAAATAAAAGAGGGCCGGAATTTTTCGCGTGACTTCCCCTCCGACACGGTCGATGCAGTCATCATTAATGAGACGGCCGTGCGCGATCTGGGTATTAGCGGTGACCCGCTAGCGGCGCTACTGACAGATAATGAGAATGCATCAAAACCGCATTATTGGAAGGTGATTGGAGTCGTGAAAGATTTTCATTTTGTGAACCTGCGATCTGAGATCAAGCCCTACATGTTCATTCTCTCCCTGCGCAACCTTTCCAATTACGTTTTGAAGATCGAGCCCGCCGACGTTTCGGCAACACTGGAAGGGATCCGGACTGCCTGGTCAACGATCGAGCCGGGAAGACCCTTTGAGTATTTCTTCCTCGACGATCGCTTCGCCGCCATCTACCAGGAGGAAGAGAACTTCAAAACGGTGTTCTCCGCGCTTACATTGATTGCCATTTACATCGCCTGCGCGGGGCTGTTTGCGGTGGCCTCTTACGCCATCCAGCGGCGGACGAAGGAAATCGGTATTCGAAAAGTACTCGGCGCCTCCGTGCGGCAGGTGACCTGGATGCTGACGCGTGAGTTCGTGGTGATCGTAATACTTGCCAACCTGGTGGCCCTGCCGGCTGCCTACTTATTCATGAAAGACTGGCTTAACGATTTTGCATACCGAATCAATCCATCAGCCGTGAGTTTTGTAAGCGCAGGGGTGGTGGCTTTGGTGCTCGCCAGCCTGATTGTCGTTTGGAAATCAGCGCGCGCAGCGTCTTCCAATCCAGCGCATGTGCTGAGAAATGAATGATACTGATTCTATGGCTGCTGGATTCCATTGATTCTGTTGATTCCTTATGGCCAATGAGTCACATACGATAATCGTAATGACCACCGACTATATTAATCGGTGATTTTGAGAATCTAAACAGGAAGGTCTACGTTTACATAACCGGATCATCGAAAGACCCCTTTTTGCTTAGATTTGCCGTCAATGACTTTTGTTTCTCCTGCTTTTCTCTGGGCTCTCACAGCGCTTTCGATCCCCATCGTTATTCATCTCTTCAATTTCCGTCGGACGACCCGGATATTTTTCTCAAACACGCGCTTCCTAAAACAAGTGAAGCAAGAGACCACCCGGAAGCGAAAGCTAAAACAGTATCTTGTCCTGGCTTCCCGGTTGTTGTTTCTTTTCTTTCTGGTGATCGCCTTTGCCCAACCCTTTCTGCCGGCCAAAGAGCAGATGACTTCCGGTAAGGACATTGTCATCTATCTTGACAATTCTTTTAGCATGTCGGCCCAGGTAGCCGAGAAGACGCGGGCGCTGGATGCAGGATCGGCGCTTGTCCAGGAAATAGGAGCGCTCTTCCCCTCCGATACGCGCTTTAAATTATTGACCAACGATTTTGCCCCCTTTTCAAACACCTTTAAGACCAGACCCGAACTCCTGGACTTGCTGGCACAACTCCGGCTTTCTCCGGTCAGCCGCACGCTGGAAGAAGTGA
>JBGPGZ010000402.1:0-4513 GCA_041484175.1 Cyclobacteriaceae bacterium
CCATTTCTTGATCAGAAGAATTCAGGTGGATTTGAGATCGATTTTACCCGTTTTTTCTATCTTTTTTGCGCTTTTTTTTCTGCACGATTTTGTGGAATGTGTTTGAATCGTCTGATTGATGCCCGCATTGATGCAAAAAATCCTCGAACACAAGATCGCCTCCTTCCTCGAGGTGATATTTCTTCTCTTGAAGTGCTATCGTGGAGCATGTTATTTTTGTGCTCCTTTTTCTATTTCGGATTTCGTTTGCACTGCCGTAATCGACGTGATGGATTCCAACGGTTGATCCCATCCTTTCACACCGCCCAGCAAATAGCCGATTACATTTTCATATCCTATGCGCGCCAATCGCAAAACGGACTCTTCTTCCTTGCCGGGATCCGTTACCAAAATCAGTGGTTTTCTTATATCCAGCAGTGTCCCGACCCATACGGCATATTGACCGTTCAACCCAATGTTGAGGGAGCCGGGGATAAATCCCTTTTCAAATTCATCGGGTCGGCGTGTGTCCAGCAGCAACGCCCCTTTATGGAAGGCATCTCTAAATTCAGCAACAGAAAGTGGCCTCTTATTTTCCTGAATAACTACGTCGATCGGATCGTAGCCGGTCTTATTGATGCGCGCATCTTCAAAGAAATATTTTGGGGGAGGAAGGATGCCTTCCGTCACTTCCCTGACAAACTCAGCCCGGCTCATATCCTTGAGGGCATAATTGAACTTCTTCTGCTCTCCGATTGTAGAGAAGGTTTCTTTGCCAATATTTTTTCCACACGATGAGCCGGGACCATGAGCCGGATAAACGATGACGTGGTCAGCAAGTGTCTTGATTTTCTTGTTCAACGAATCATACATCATGCTCGCCAACTCATTGGGTGATATAATCCCGTCCAATAAGTCAGGCCGGCCTACATCGCCAACGAACAAGGTATCGCCGGTGAAGACAGCATGTTCTTTCCCTTTTTCATCCAGCAACAAATAACATGATGACTCGGGAGTATGACCCGGCGTATGCAGCACCCTGAATCGCACTTTTCCCAACCTCAATTCTTCACCATCCTTTGCATTATGTACTTCATATTCGGTATTGGCATCAGGGCCGAATACAATAGCGGCATTTACTTGGCGGGCAAGGTCAATATGACCCGAAACAAAATCCGCATGAAAATGCGTTTCGAGCACATACTTAATTTTGGCGCCACGGCTTTGCGCCAATTCTACATAAGGTTCCGTTTCGCGAAGCGGGTCAATGATGGCCGCTTCACCCTCTGATTCAATATAATACGCCGCTTCGGCAAGGCAGTTTGTGTATAGTTGCTCGATGTACATATGTTGGAACTGAAAGTAGCCAGATTACCCCAATTTACCCAAGAAAACCGCTTAAATGGTCCCTTTTCAAGCTGTTTATTCGCTTTTGACGGGGCAAAGGTCATAAAAATTCCCTATTTAATGTAATGCCTATACCTTTGTCGCATGCGCATTCTTGTAAATATCCTGTTTCTTTTCCTGCCATCACTTCATACGGAGGGGTATCATTTCGTCCGTTTTGAGGAGAAAGGCAAGATTGGACTCAAGGATGAATCAGGCAACGTGTTGATTCCTCCTACGTTTGAGGCTCTGGGCTGGTCAGATGGAAGTTTTTCGGTTACGGGGCAAATAACAGGTTATCAACTAAAAAACAGGTGGGGAATCATCAACCTTCAAAAAGAATTTATCACGACCGCCGACTTTGAAAGTCTCGTCTATCCCGGAGGAAATCAGCTTATTGTTTCAAAACAAATCAATCCATTTACCATCAAATACGGTTGTGTCGATCTGGCCGGTAAATTAACGATTCCCTTTCATTATGACGGAGTAAAAATGGTGGGTTTGCGCGCCATTGTTTTTGTAAAGAACGGCGCCACCTATGAATACGGCCTTATTGATCTGTATGACAAGAGCATTATTCCCCTTCGTTACCGCCATATTCATCCAATCGGCACCCTTCGCTATGCAGTCGAAAACACTTCTCATAAAACAGCGCTTTATTCAGAACAAGGTATTCAACTCACAGACTTTGTAATCGACAGTATTTCGTCCTTCCGCAACGGGCTCGCTGTCATTTATCAGAATTATGCACAGGGCATTATCGGCCGCGAAGGGGAAATTAAAATCAAACCCGTTTACCGTGAGCTGACCATCAGCGACCAGGGTGTAGTCTCGGCCCGTGATTTTGATGAATGGAGAATTCTGGATGGTCAAAATCGCGAACTTCAAAAAATACGGGCCGATATACTGGAAACATCAGGGCCTGACTCCTATCAAATTTACCTAGTCGGCAAGACAGGATTAGTTGATACAACATTGAAACCAACCATGCCGCTCTTGTATGATTTTGTAAGCAGGGATGATCATGGGAATCGGGTTGTAGGCATTCGCCATCGCTATGGGGTCATGAGAAAAGACAATTCCCTTCTCCTGCCGATTGACTTTGATTCGCTGGTGTTGGAGAATAATTTTATCCGCGCCGGCAGGAAAATCAACCGGGCGTTATCCTGGTCACTTTATGATACTTTTGGCGTTCAAAAGACATCGGCTTCCTTCGATCGGATGGGGCCTTATAATGGAAAATTCTTTCCTGTGAAAAAGCGCGGTTATTGGGGAGCGGTAAACCGTTATGGTGAAGAGTTCATCAACTGTGTTTTTGATTCATTGCTGGAATTCAAGGCGGACCAATTGGCCGTCAAATTCCGGGGCCAGTTCGGTATTATTGACACGGAAGAAAAGTGGTTGCTTCCTCCTCAACCCTATCCCCTCTTATTGATCAATGAAAATTATTTTCTTGAAATGCAAAGAGACAATACGTTCCTGAAGGATTTCAATGGAGAGATCATTTACTTCACTGCAAATCTCATCGTGCCCGAAGGTGATCATCTAATGGAGATTCTCTTCAGCGGAATAGAGAAGAATATCAGTTACCAAGGGCTTGAGATGGGCCGGGCAGAAAGATCTCCTGGGCCCATCAATATTGAAAACTATTATGCCGTCAGTGAGGGTATGAGGGGCATTAAAAAGGACGGCAAATACGGGTTCATTGACGGGCGTGGGCGTCTGCGAATCGCTAACCGGTACGATGACATAGGACAATTCCACGAAGGACTTGCACCCGTGAAACTGATCGGCAAATGGGGCTATGTAGCCTTGGATGATAGAATTGTTATTAATCCAAACTATGAATCCGTGGACCCCTTCTTTCATGGGATTGCCATCGTTAACCGAAATGGAAATGCCGGGCTAATCGACAGCAATGGAAATGTTGTTCTTCCTTTTCGCTATGACCATATCCGGCGGTTGCCGGATATGACTTTTTCCCTTGACGTCTCAGGACTTTATGGTTTGGCGGGTCCCAGGGGAAATGTGCTCGTCGAGCCGCGCTTTGACCATTTACAAAATCTTGCAAACGGTTACGTCATCGCTGGACGTGATGGAAAATTCGGATTGCTCACGCTGGAGGGCCTTAGTACGGTGCCCATGATCTACCACAAATTGGTTTATGACCCTGACAAAAATCTATATTTGGCGCTGAAGAAGGCAGCTTGGAATGAATTGAAAATTGAATAGGGCAAAAAACAAAAGGCTTTCAGGTTGTCATGTCGCTGGGATTAAGACACGCTTTAATAAATAAAAAAAGGGCCGCTTAGCCCTTTTTTATTTATCCTTGTCACTCATCATACTTCCAACCGGCATGCAATGCTTTTAGTGTCTTTCACCAGCGATCACAGTACCCGTCTGTTCTAGTTTCTTGTTATTCACTTTTTTCACTATTTCAGAATGACCGTCTCCATGCACCATCACTGACATCGATAAGGCATCGCTATTCAGGTTGATGAAATACTTGGTCTCTTGTGAATCGTTGAGTTCATAAACTTCGGCAACGGCCAAAAGATCATGTTTTCTTTCAGAAGCATCGCGGATTTGTTCCAATCCTCTCTTGATTGCCAAGGGCGCAATATCCAAGGATATTTTCCGGCCACTAAGGATCATTTGGCCGTTTGGATCGAAATACGCCAGGCAATACTCTTGTTGATTGTCAAACCTTGACCGGTAGATGCCCTTGATCTTTGTCCACTTGACATTGGTTGCATCTTTGAACTCACGGCTGAAACTTTCAGCAACAGCGGGCGTAACCTGTGCACTTGTCTGTGCGCTTGCGTTTTGGAGGCAGAGCGTAACTATTACCGCTGCCGCCGAAATGATCTTTTTCATGGTGTAAAACTTTTAAAGGGTTATTTGTTATGCCCTTCATGTTCTATTCCACGAAACGTAACCTCAAACCATCAACCTGAATTCAGGGATCAATCTGGATTCTGGATTCTGGTCGCTGGATTCTAGCTGCTGGATTCTGGTTGAATTGTCTTTGCCTAAATGGAGTTGACCGTTTCTTTCAAGTATCCTGTTGACTTGAATAGAGCTTCATAGTTGGCTTTATTCTAAATGCTTTTAATTTGCTCTCGAATTCACTAGGGGTTAAGCGGCC
>JBGPGZ010000403.1:0-4513 GCA_041484175.1 Cyclobacteriaceae bacterium
AGTCTATGGGGCCGATAATGATGATGCGCGACTTGTAAAAATTGAATACAAAGAAGGCAATCGTACGCCCATCGCCAAAGCCCGTATCGTGGATTCCGCAGCCGCAGCCGTGCTTGACAAAAAGGTGTTTCTTACCTCCGAGCGCTCGCTGCCGGTTCAAAAAGAAACGGCCGGAACAGCTCCTTTCCGTGTGCTCTTTGGCAGCAATGGTTCAGGAGACCCGGATGATGATGATCAGGTAACCTATCAGTGGCGCTTCGAAGGAGAGACGGTTGGATCCACCAAACCTAATCCCTCGTTCACCTACACCGAACCCGGAATCTATCATGCCATTCTGCGTGTAACGGATCAAGCCGGTCAATCCGGCAGTGATACCCTGGTCGTAAAAGTTGGAAACAGGCCGCCGGAAGTA
Source organism: Cyclobacteriaceae bacterium (assembly GCA_041484175.1). Classification (GTDB taxonomy): domain Bacteria; phylum Bacteroidota; class Bacteroidia; order Cytophagales; family Cyclobacteriaceae; genus ELB16-189. The sequence goes on from JBGPGZ010000403.1 coordinate 413, forward strand.
TCGATTACGTCCGGAAATAATAAATCGTTTTTCTGGGACAAAAAGAATTTCAGTTATCGCGTGGACGTAAGCGACAAAGAAGATGGAGTCATCGATCCCAAAAAGATCAAAGTGGACTTCGAGTACAATCCGGAGCCGGGCGGTTCGAATGGAGATGACGACGACGCGTCAAACCAACCGATCGGTTTTAGCTTGATCAATAACAGTGATTGCAAAGCGTGCCACACCATGAACAAGGTCTCTGTGGGCCCTTCCTATCTATCCGTCTCCGAACGCTACAAGGGCCAGGCGGATGCGCTTGCGGGGCTTTCAAAGAAAGTGATTGCCGGAGGGGGCGGCGTGTGGGACAAAGAACACGTGATGAGCGCGCACCCGCAACTGTCAACGCAGGACGTAAACGAAATGGTAAAATATATTTTGTCGCTTGCAAACAACAAAAGTCAGAAATCCGTGCTGACGCCACAAGGAACCATCGTGTTGAATGATCACAAGAAGGATGAGCCGCGTGGGGTTTACATCATGACTGCATCCTACACGGACAAGGGAGGTAAGGTGGTTGGTCCACTCACAAAAACGGATGTGGTCACCCTTCGCAATGCCAGCGTCAAGACAGTTTTTGCCGATGCCTATGTGGGTTTTTCAAGATTTGGAAATAGCCTGAGCCAGGCAAGTCACAAATCGTACATCCTGCTTAAGAACATCGACATGACGGGTATCCGAAGGTTTGTGTACGAATATTCGTCTGCAAATAAAGACGGAGAAATTGAAGTGCGGATTGATTCTCAGGCAGGACCCGTGATTGCAAGCAGCTCCTACCGCGCGACAGGCAACTGGGATACAGCAGGGTCGGTCACATCATCTATCACCAAGTCCGTTTCAGGAAGGCATGACGTCTATTTCTTCGTGATGAAGCGCGACAAACCCAACAAGGATATCGTCAAATTAATGACGATTTCGTTTGTGGAATAAGATCGGAATCAGGATTTTCAGGATTGGCAGGATTGGCAGGATGAAATCGGGTACCCGCGGCCGATTAAGGACCAATACAAAAGGGAATGTCACCCCGCAGTCTCTTGCCGGGGGTCACCAATCGACCACAGACCCATCCGCGAAATTATAAGTCTCCGGGTTTTTCCAATCGTGGCCCAGCTTGTCTTTCATTTGTTCATCGTCGAGCTCTATTCCAAGCCCTGGTCCTGTGGGGATCAACACCGTGCCGTCCTTTTCCAGTTTCAACGGCTTCTTAAGGTATCCTTCTCCCAAGGACACCTGCTCCTGCACTAAAAAATTTGGAATGCTCGCTGCCAGCTGCAAACCGGAAGCAAGAGAGATCGGTCCCATCGGGTTATGCGGTGCAATCGGGACATAATAAGCTTCGGCCATGCCGGCTATCAAACGAACTTCTGTAATCCCGCCTGCATGACAAAGATCAGGCTGCAAGATGGCAGCCGACTGCTTTTCAAGAATTTCACGAAATCCCCACTTGGTAAAGATCCGCTCCCCCGTGGCGATCGGCAGGTACGTTCCCCTGGCGATATCCGCCATGGCCTCCACATTCTGACACTGGCAAGGCTCTTCAATGAACATAGGCTGATAAGGCTCCAGTTCTTTTATAAGGATCTTTGCCAACTGAGGAGAAATATTGCCATGAAAATCAATTGCAATGTCCATGTTATCGCCGCCCGCTTCCCTGAGTGACGCAAAATTGTCGACACAGTGTTTAACAAATGCGCGATTTTCAACAAGGTTTGCCGGGTGTTCATGCGCAAGACCTGTTTTGATCACCGTATATCCTTCACTTTTTCTTTGTTTCATCTCTTCCGCGGTGCTGGCCCTGCCATAGATCCGGACACGGTCCCTGGTAGGTCCGCCAAGAAGTTCATAAACCGGAACTTTTAGCAGCTTTCCTTTGATGTCCCACAACGCTTGATCAATACCACTTAAAGCACTCGTCAGGATCGGGCCGCCGCGGTAAAAGGCATGACGGTAAATCGCTTGCCAGTGATGAACAACCTGTCTTGGATCTTTGCCGATCAGATAAGGTTCAATTTCCTTTATCGCGGTTTGAACGGTCAAGGCCCTTCCTTCAAGAAGCGGTTCGCCCAATCCAACGACACCAGCGTCGGTATGAACTTTCAAAAACAACCACCGGGGTTTGACAAGAAAGGTCTCCAGTTTTGTAATTTTTACCTTTCCATCGTCGCGCATGTCGTCAAGAACAGAAGCATAAGCAGGATCGGAGATGCCCATCATACCCGCGGCTCCGAGTACCGATTGGATAGCAGTCCGTCTCGACATACCCGATGTGTTATCTGAAGGTTTCATGATCGTACCGTTTAGAATTGTAATGATTGAGTGGTGTGAAATGCCGTGTCCTAAATTACAATTTTTTTAGGCGAAGTTTGACGTATGAAACGGGCGAATTAATCCGGAAATAACTCGAATCCCTCGCTCGCCCCTTGCCCCTGAAGGGGCGCCATCGCGCATTTATTTTTAACCGACAATCTTTGTGCAGGACATTGCGGGGAGGTTCCCTCCCAGGGAAAAGAAGGGCGTGCGGCGGGCGGGGAGGTTCCCTCCCAGGGAAAAGAAGGGCGTGCGGCGGGAAGGAACCGTCGAAAGTCCCAATGGGAGCCGATCAAAGCTTCTTCTCCGGCGTTATCCTCAAAATCATATCCGGATCGTTCAGGAGAACATATAAAGCACCATCGGGGCCGACTTTTAAATCCCTCACGCGACCAACTCCTTTCAAGATCAATTCCTGATCGGTCACTTTGTTATCGACAATGACCAACCTCCGGATCTCTTCAAAAGCAAGGGCGCCCACCAATAAATTGTTTTTCCACCTGGGGAAAAGGTCGCTGGTAATAAATTCAGCTGGACAAACGGCAATGGAAGGAGTCCATTGAAAGACTGGTTGTTCCATCCCCTCTTTCTTTGTCTCCTTTGAAACCACCGATCCATCATAATCCACACCATACGTAATGACAGGCCAGCCATAGTTTGCGCCATTCTTTAAAATGTTAACCTCATCACCACCCATGGGTCCATGTTCGGTTGCCCAGATTTCTCCCGTTACCGGGTGTTGGGCGATACCCTGGACATTGCGGTTACCGATGCTGAATATAGCGGGTATTGCTCCTTTCTTTCCTATATATGGATTGTCATTGGGGATCGATCCATCGGCATAAATGCGGAAAACTTTTCCGGATGGCTTGCCGGGGTTCTGTGAATCATTGGCGCGGGCCATATCACCGATCGAAAAGTATAGAAAACCCTTCTTATCGAACATTAATCGCCCGCCCCACCTGTTGCCGCCGGATATTTTTAAAGAGTCCGGTACTTCAAACAAGGTTTGTTCATTCGTCCATTTGTGACCTGTGATCTTGCCCCGCACCACTTTCGTCATGCCTTCAACATCTTTCCCGGAAGGGTCTCCCCTGGTATGACTGAAAGCAAAATAGACCCATCCATTTTTTGAATACGCTGGATCAAGCGCAATATCCATGTAGCCGCCCGTTGCATTCTGCGCATAAGTTTTTGGCAATCCAACGATAGGATGGGGATCCAACTTTCCATCAATCATCCAACGAATAGCGCCCGTTCTTTCAGTAATCAGCGCACGGTGGGTATCGACAAACTCAATACCCCAGGGAGTATGAAGATTGGTTGTGACTAACTTTTCGACTTTAAGGACGTAATCCTTTGTGATTAATTTTTCCGGGATTGGTCTTACTGCATTGGGGGGAACTTCCTGTGCAGAAATAATATAGTCAACCACTGCCGTGATGTCTTGATCCGTTAATGCCCCTCCCCACCGGATCATTTCGGTGGATGGAATTCCAAATTTGATATTGCGGAAGATCGCATCGCGTCCTCTTCCATATTTCCAATCCGTCTTGATTAATTTAGCGGCGGTGTTTCCCTGCAGTTGAGCGCCATGACAGCCGGCACAATAAGTCTTAAAGATCGCCGCTCCTTGCTGCGCGAAGAGATATTGGGATGTTAGAAATGAAAATAAACTAAAAAAAACAGTTCTCTTCATAGTTTTCTTATTTCATAACAAAGTTCCACCATTCCGCTTTTGTAGGCTGTCACGTC
>JBGPGZ010000404.1:0-4486 GCA_041484175.1 Cyclobacteriaceae bacterium
CCACAAAGTATCCCGATAAGCAGGGCCTATGTTTTTATGATAATAACCGTTCAGGGCTGAAGCCCATCTGAGATCGTTCACCAATAACCCCGGCCTTAAGGCCGGGGTTAAATGCAAGAACATTAATAAGGGCTTTAGCCCTGATAAACGAACGCTGGTTAATTAGTCCTCTGGAGAGGATCTGCAGAGAACTAAGCAGACGGAATGAGTTATATAGAAGACACGAAGACACAAATTTTTGAACCTTAGCTTCCTGGTGACTGCAAATATACTTTTACAAAATGACTCTTTTGATTCCCTCCTTGATTAAGCGTACGTTGAAATTAATTAAATAACCCAATCGCAGTCCAGTCAATTTCAAATGACTGAGCACCTGCGCCCGCCACACGGGGTTGACTTGCTCAAGAGCCTTGGTGGCAATGATCCCTTGCGTTGTATAAAAACAAAACCAAAATCCAGGAACTATTTGCTCGTTAATAGACTTCTCGCGGCAATGTGAGCCTAACTATTCTTTTTTTCCTTTCCCCAAAAGCGCTGATAGTAAAACGCGACCATGAGGAGCAGCATCAGCATGGGGTTTACGATCAACCGGTGGATTTGCGACAGCAACGGAGATGAAATCTCGGAATTCCCTTCTACGCTGAGTTTTACAATCAGGTACAACGGCAGCATCAAAAACAATTCAAAACAAAAAACCAGAAAAGCCACCCGCAGGTATTTCCTTTCCTCAAACAGGAAAAAGATCAGCAAAAAACACAACGCGTCATTGGCAATCAGGCGGAGCGTCCTGTTGACAATAAATACAACATTGGGATAGACTTCCTTTATCCCAAAAAGCCCCGCGACAAAACTCGTATAGTCAAATCGCTGGAAGACATAAATGAATGCAAGGGCCAGCAAACACATGCCAATCCAGAGAACGCTAAACCGTCGCTGTCTTTTTTGGTTTTCCATTGATTATTGCTACCCAAACCACCCACAATAAAAAGACAATCAAGTATATCGTGGCGGTGAACACGTATTTGTGAACATAATAGAAATAATGCCGGTAGCCAACCGCCACAAAATACAGCAAGGCAATCCGGACGATGTTCGACAAGTGAATGATGACAATTCCAGCCGGCAAAAACCAGCCAAGCTTCTTTACGCCACCGCCAAAGGCAACGACAAAGACGACAAAGACAATCATCACGTTAATGCCATTGCACCCCTCATAGATATTCAACACAACCCTATTCTTATGGAGCAGGTAGACTGTAGGCCCTTGCATATTTTGCACGACCGTTACAGGATACCCGAGCATATCCAGCACCTTTGCCGTTTGATTAGTCACCACCCAGGTAGCGGGGTCAGGCAACCCCTGAAACGATCTTATCCAAAGACCATAAAGAATATTCCCAGCCAGGTAAAGGCCCAGAAAAACAAGCAAAAACCGGAACGCCGGTTTGAATTCATTCCACATATTATTCAACATTCACTGCCGGGACACCCAACAGCTTTACCTTGTTGCCAAAAGACTTGGTAACCACGGCGCCCGCACCGATCACGCTGTCGTCGCCAATGGAAATATTCTGCAGCACGCGCGCACCGGTCCCCATCACGCATGCCTTGCCAAGAGAAACATTTCCTGAAATGCTGCAGCCGGGCATGATGCTGCTGAACTTTCCGATCCTGGCGTCATGGCCGACCGTCGTGGCGAGGTTGATCAACACAAAATCCCCTACCAGGATTTCCGTAGTAAGGATGACCCCTGCCGTGAGAATGGTACCTCTGCCAAACCGGTTGAATTTTTTATCTCCCGATACACACGCCGGGTGGATCAGAACGGGGAATTTTATCTTTGCATTGGTGATTTTTTCCGTCACTTTCCTTTTAGCCTGCGGATCAGAGATGGCAACCGCTATGCTAAGTTCAGTCTTGATGGAATTTACCTGGTTCAAGCCACCCAGAACGGGTAAATCATCAACGACCTCATTCTTTTTTTTCCCATCGTCAAAAAAGCCGACCACCTCCCACTCCGGAGCATTTTGATTGATGTCCTTTATCATCGACGCAATCTCCCTGCCCAGACCGCCGGCGCCATAGATAGCGAGTTTTTTCATTATTCATTTATTTATAAACAGTTATTATCATAAAAACACAGTTCCCGCTTATCGCATTGATTCATTCTTCGCCACAAAGACTATAATCTCTAATTCCCCATAAACTTTTCTTCCTTCAACGAATCGTCCCTCCTGAATGAAAAAAGAATGATCACCGTTTTGAAAGCAATATATAAATCCAATTTGGCCGACAAGTGATCAATGTAGTAATTATCCAATTCAAATTTCTTCGACCATTCAATGGAATTGCGCCCGTTGACTTGCGCCCAACCGGTGATCCCCGGCCGGACACGATGCCGACCTCGCTGCTTCCCGGAGAATAAAGGTAAATATTCCGCGGGTAAAGGCCGCGGACCGATCAGCGACATGTCTCCCGCCACGACATTGAATAACTGGGGAAGTTCATCCAGCGAAGTAAATCTTATCCAGTCGCCCAACAAAAATCGCCGGTCCTCCAGGCTTCCGCCTTGCTTTTTTAACGACCGGAACTTGATCATGGAAAAGGTCTTTCCATTCATGCCAATTCTTTGTTGCCTGTAAAAAAAAGGAAATGAAATCGTCAGCACATAGATGACCATCAGGAATATCAGGATGGGGGCTAACAGCGCGATCAAAATACACGCTAACAAAAAATCCAATGGCCTCTTGAAATAACGGGCATAGCTCATAGATCAAATTGCGAATTAAGGAGAAAGCAATTACGGATCACAAATTACGGAGAATGCAATTACAAATTGAGCGTAAAAGTCCCGTAGGGACGAGATATCCCCGCCCGCCGAAGCGTTTCGCGTAGGCAGGGGTCCAACTTATCCCATACCTGCCACTGAATGATATTCCGTTCCTACGGAACTTGATAGGCTAGACTATTCGTGGTTACCCATATTTCGTTCCTACGGAACTGAATACAATAATTACGAATTAAAGATTACGAATTACGGAAGAATGCAAATTACAAATTGAACGCAAAAGTCCCGTAGGGACGAGATATTGGTAAACAGGGACAAGGACAAAGTTCAAGTCCCGTTAGGGACGAGATATCCCCGCCCGCCGAAGCGTTTCGCGTAGGCAGGGGTCCAACTTATCCCATACCTGCCACTGAATGATATTCCGTTCCTACGGAACTTGATAGGCTATACTATTCGTGGTTACCCATATTTCGTTCCTACGGAACTGAATACAATAATTACGAATTAAAGATCGCAATGATCGTGCGAAGAATGATTTTAATGTCGAGCCAGAAGCTCCGGGCGCGGACATAGTTGAGATTCAACGAAAGTTTCACCGGCATGATTTCGCGGATGTAAAAATCAACCGGGTCCGTTTTCCCATCGAGCATTTCACTCTCATTCCGGAATTGAATGGATGCAAGATCGGTGATTCCCGGTTTTACGGTGAGCACTTTCCTTTGCTCCTCCCGGTACAGGTCGGTGAATTTCTTCAATTCCGGCCGCGGACCCACCAGGCTCATATCTCCCTTTAATACGTTGATCAACTGGGGCAATTCATCAAGCTTGAACCTGCGAAGAAAATAGCCAGCCCTGGTGATCCGCGTATCGCGATTGCCCACGGTGATGATGGCGAGCTTATCGGCATTGATCGCCATCGTCCGGAATTTGAACAACTTAAAAATGATTTCATCCTTGCCTACGCGTTCCTGCAAATAAAAAACAGGACCCCTCGAATCGACCCGGATCAAAACGGCAACCAGCAAAAAGAACGGAGAAAGGATTACCAGTCCAATCAGCGAAACTACAAAGTCAAAACCCTGTTTAACCATGGACAACCGACTGAAAAGCTGTTTCAACCGATTCTACAATATAATCAATCTTCAACTTGTCCAACTCCGGGTAAATGGGCAGCGATATCTCCCTGGCGTAACTATCGTATGCCACCGGGTAATCCCCGATGCGGAAACCCCGTTCTCTGAAAATAGTGAGCAGTGGCAATGGTTGAAAGTGCACGTTTACCGAAACACCCCGTTCTGAAATCCGGTCGATCATGCGGTCCCGCTGTGCCTCGGTGATGCCGTTGATCCTGAGTGCAAACAAATGACAGGAGGACTTCTTTTCATCCTGGTCGACAGGCGGAGGCTGCGCCCATCCGTATTTCGAAAAAGCATCATGGTATTGGTCATAAACTCGCTTCCTTTCCGGCAGGATTTGCGTTTGATACTTTTTCAGTTGGGCGAGTCCGATGGCTGCACAAATGTCCGGCATGTTCATCTTGAATCCGGGATAAATGATGTCGTACTTCCATCCGCCGGCGACACTTTTCGCAAAGGCATCCTTGGTCTGGCCGTTGAGAGACCAAAGTCGTAACGTTTGATAGATGGCCTCACGGTCAAATCCGGCAGGGAGCATAATGACGATCGCGCCCCCCTCCGC
>JBGPGZ010000405.1:0-4471 GCA_041484175.1 Cyclobacteriaceae bacterium
AGTCCAAGGTCCAAGGTCCAAAGTCTAATGTTTAAATATTTAAGGTACCCGTCTTAAGCTTCCGAAGGAATAAATTCTAAATTAGTGATGGACATCTAAAACTAGAAACTTGAGACCTTGGACTTTGGACATTGGACTTTGGACATTGGACTTTGGACTTTGAACTTTGGTCTTGAAACTTGAAACCAATTTGAATCAAACAGCAGTTGTTATTCTCAATTACAATGGCCGTGAGCTATTGCGGAGATTTCTTCCTTCTGTTGTTCAACTGAGCGGCTCTTCAAAAATTATCGTTGCAGACAACCACTCCACCGATGGGTCGGCCAGGTTGGTATCTGATGAATTTCCCTCCGTAGAACTGATTCAAATCCCGGAGAACCTTGGTTTTTGTGGTGGTTATAACTATGCGCTGAAAAAAGTGGATGCCTTGTATTACGTCCTTCTTAACTCCGATGTTGAAGTCACCGAAGGATGGTTGGATCCGATGCTGAATTTATTAAATTCAAAGCCTGCGGTCGCGGCGGCACAGCCAAAAATACTTTCGTACGAAGACAAAACAGAATTCGAATATGCCGGTGCGGCAGGCGGATTCATCGATGCCTTAGGATATCCTTTTTGTCGTGGGAGAATTTTCAATGTCATGGAGAAAGACACAGGTCAATATAATGATAACCGGCCGGTGTTTTGGGCAACGGGCGCCTGTCTGATGATAAGGGCCAAAACATTTCATGAACTACATGGTTTCGATGAGGATTTCTTTGCGCACATGGAAGAAATTGACCTTTGCTGGAAACTGGGCCGGGCTGGCAATGAAATCTATTGCGTTGGTCAAAGTCAAGTTTACCATATTGGAGGCGGTACGTTGTCCAAATCGAGCCCCAAAAAGACTTATCTGAATTTCAGGAATGGATTGAGCTTGATCTTCAAGCACTTGAGCGGCAGGGAGCTTATCTGGAAACTTCCGCTCCGGATCCTGCTGGACTGGGTTGCCGGAGTATCATTTTTATTGTCGGGCGCATGGCAGGAGGCCCTTTCAGTGATCAGAGCCCATGTCCACTTTTTCCTCGGTATCCCGAAGGACACCCGGAAGCGCAAAGCCTTAAGACTTGCCCTCCGATCATTTAATGCAACACAAATCTATCCTCGATCGATTGTAATAGACTTTTTTATACTGGGACGGAAGCGCTTCAGGGAGCTGAAGTTCTAAAAATCCAAAATCGTGCTATTCCTCCTCCGCAAATGTTTGCGGATGTTCATTATGAAGGCCAGGCACAGATAAATAATCACCGGGGAGCCAAAAGTGAGAAAGGAGGCGTAGATAAAAAACAGCCGGATGGCCGAAGTGGCAATACCCAGCTTTTCACCCAGACGGGTGCAAACCCCAAAGGCATGCTCCTCAAAAAAGTGCTGAATCCTCTTATTCCAATCGTTTACCATTCTAGATTCTCTTTATTTTCCTTTTACCTGAGTTAAAGGCAGTTTATCGACTTAATCAACCGATTTACAAATATACACACTCGTCAAGGGTTGGCCGGATGCGTAAATCTTATTTTTTTGACTTATAATTGCAAAAAAAGGCATATAAACTTAGCTTTACCGTTCGTTGAAAAAACCTTAAATCAAAATCCATGAGAAAATTACTTTACGCATCCACCTTCATCGGTGCGTTAGCTTTCACCGGCTGCACCTTACCCCAAATGGTGAAGCTTGCAAAACAGCAGAATCTGGTAGTAACCCCTAACCCACTGGAAGTACACAAAGACACCGTTAGTTACAGTCTGTCAGCAAGCCTTCCGGTGAAACTGCTGAAAAAAGGCACTGTTTACACGCTTAACTCCTACTATAAATACGGAGAAAGTGAACTTGCGTTGGACCCTATTCCCTTCAAGGCAGAGGATTTCCCCAGCAGCAGTACAGAGCAGCCGAAGGTAACAAAGGCTTTCTCATTCCCATTCAAGGACGCCTACCGGGTCGGAACCGTTGAAGTTCAAGGCGTTGCCTCCAAAGGTACCAAGTCCAAGAACAGCGATCGTTTGCCAGTGGCTACCGGCATCATTACTACTTCCAAACTTGTTCAAAACTCATTTTATGCAGCCTGGGCAGAGCATGGATATAACAATCAGGAAGAACTTAGCCCTGTGATCATCCCTGATTTCCTTTTCGAACGCGGTAAGTCCATACTGCGCACTTCCGAAATGAAGAGCGATAAGGCCAAACAATTGGATGCTTTTATCGCAGCCAAGAATATAACCCGCACGGTGACCATTACGGGTACTCACTCACCGGAAGGTCTTGAGCGCATCAACAGCAAACTTTCCGAAGAACGCGCTGCCGTGATTGAAAAATATTATCGCGCTCAAATGAAAAAGTACGACTACCAGGGTAAAGCCGATTCTATCAAATTTATTTTGAAACCCATCGTTGATGACTGGACTGAATTCAAAAATGCGTTGGCATCTTACGACGGAATCACTTCGGACGAAAAAAGCGAATACTTGAATGTTATCAACAACGGCGGTTCTTTTGAAGAACAGGAGAAAAACCTGAAGAAACTGAAGACCTATAATAAAGTATTCAAAGACGTATATCCCCCTTTACGTGCTGCCAAGACTGAGATCCTGACCATCAAGAACAAGAAATCAGATGCTGAAATTTCTGTACTGGCCAAACAGATCACCAAAGGTGAAGCATCGGGCGATGCGCTGACCTTTGAAGAATTGATGTATGCAGGCAGCCTCACTCCTTCCCTCGAAGAAAAAGCAGCGATCTATGAAGCGGCCACCAAGAAGGGCGCCTACTGGAATGCGCACAACAACCTGGGCGCAACCTACATCGCGCAGGCGATCGAGAATCCTTCCCGCGCTGCCGAACTTGCCGACAAGGCTTCTGCTCAATTAGACCTTGCCGTTAAAATCAAAGAAACCCCCGAAGTGGATGCCAACCTTGCGTCCATATCCTTGTGGAGAGGTAACCCATGGAAAGCTTACAGCTATGCTAACAAAGCGCTCAGCGGCGCCAGTAGTGATGTATCCCGCGGCGTCAATGGCGTGAAAGGAGCAAGCGAAATCTACATGGCTAATTACGATGCAGCCGTTCGTTCTGAATCTTCTGCCGCCGATACCGACGTAAATCTTTTCAACAAAGGGCTGGCACAAGTATTGACAAAAGACTATGCGAATGCCTCCACTTCTTTTGCGGATGCTTCCCGCAAGAACAGCAACTTTGCATTGGCCTACTATGGCGCTGCAGTAGCTTCCGCCCGTTCTGGTAGCGGCGACGCGGTAGTGAGCAACCTGACGAGCGCTGTTAAGCTCGATCCGAATTTGAAAGCCAAGGCGTTGACCGACCTTGAATTTACCAAGTTTGCAACAACCGAAGCATTCAGAAATGCATTGAAATAATTGAAAGATCTTGTGGATATGAAACCCCGGTTAAAAGCCGGGGTTTTTTTTATCCCTTTCCGCTGAAAAGGACTGATTTTTGACAATTAATAACAAAATCGCTTCCTTCATTCAATTCAGTCGTCTATTTTTACGCACTTTCCAAATAACTGTATGAGAGAAATCCAGTTTAGAGAAGCCTTGCGCGAAGCCTTGAACGAAGAAATGCGAAGAGATCCCAGGGTTTTTCTGATGGGTGAAGAGGTGGCCGAATACAATGGCGCTTACAAGGTGAGCCAGGGTATGCTGGATGAATTCGGACCCGACCGTGTTATCGATACGCCCATTTCCGAATTGGGCTTTGCCGGAATTGGCGTGGGGGCCGCCATGAACGGTATCCGTCCCATCATCGAATTCATGACCTTTAACTTCTCCCTGGTGGCGATGGACCAAATCATCAACGCGGCCGCAAAGATGATGTCAATGTCGGGTGGTCAGTTTAGTGTTCCCATTGTTTTCCGCGGCCCCACGGGCAATGCCGGGATGTTAAGTTCACAACACTCTCAAAATTTTGAAAACTGGTTTGCCAACTGCCCGGGCTTAAAGGTGGTTGTTCCCGCCAATCCTTATGATGCCAAGGGATTGTTAAAGTCTGCTATCCGCGATGATGACCCGGTCATCTTTATGGAATCGGAATTGATGTATGGAGACAAAGGACCCGTACCGGTGGAAGAATACCTTATTCCCATTGGCCTGGCGGATATCAAGAGGCCGGGAAATGACGTAACCATCGTGACTTTTGGAAAAATATTAAAAGTCGCTATGGCCGCTGCCGTCGAACTGGAAAAAGAAAATATTTCAGCGGAGGTAATCGATCTTCGCTCCGTACGCCCCATCGACTATGCCGCCGTCGTAACGTCGGTAAAGAAAACCAACCGGCTTGTGATCGTGGAAGAAGCATGGCCGTTGGCGGCGATCTCTTCTGAGATCACCTACCATATCCAAAAACATGCGTTCGATTATCTGGATGCCCCCATCCACCGCGTCAACAGCCTCGATGTACCCCTGCCCTATGCCCCCACGTTGATCGA
>JBGPGZ010000406.1:0-4456 GCA_041484175.1 Cyclobacteriaceae bacterium
CGCTTGATATTCAGAGTTGGCAGGGGGAATGGTTCCCGTGTGAGTTGAAGGTTTACCTGATCAATGTGGTTATTGTAGATGTGGACATCTCCGCCGGTCCAAACAAAATCGCCAACCCCCAGGTCACACTGTTGAGCAATCATGTGCGTCAGCAATGCATAGCTGGCGAGATTGAAGGGCAGTCCCAGAAAAGTGTCGCATGACCGCTGGTAAAGCTGACAGGAAAGCTTACCCTTCGAAACATAAAACTGAAATAACGCATGGCATGGCGGAAGAGCCATCCGTTCTACATCCGCCGGGTTCCAGGCTGTGACAATATGCCTCCTCGAGTCGGGTTTGTTTCTGATTTGATTAATTAATTTGGTAATCTGGTCAATCTTACCTCCATCACTTCCAGGCCAACTTCTCCACTGATATCCATAGACCGGGCCCAGGTCACCATTTTCATTGGCCCACTCATCCCAGATGGATACCCCCTGGTCCTTGAGGTATTTGATATTGGTGTCTCCGTTGAGAAACCAAAGCAATTCATAAATGATCGACTTCAAGTGAAGCTTCTTGGTGGTCACCATCGGAAATCCATCCTGAAGATTGAATCTCATTTGATATCCAAAAACAGAAAGGGTCCCGACCCCGGTGCGATCCGATTTTTCATCGCCATTTTCTAATATGAACCTGCAGAGATCCTGGTATTGCTTCATGTTGGAGTCTTCTTAAAATCGGATGCAATTTATGAATTTGAAAGACGGGTTTAGCCTTATCACCATAAGTATTGTTTAGATTCTTGATTGGTATTCTTATTCTCCTGGTTAAGTAAACCTTTAAGAGTTAGTGTCTTAGGAGGCATGATTCAAGTGTTTTAGCTACGACGATTAGACCCCGCAGTCCCTTGCGGGTCTTCTCAACCCTGTCACCCCGCACCCTTGCGGGGTCACTCAAAGCGTCACTTCCCCGGTAAGCTTTATATCCCTTGACGAACTCCCAACCAACAAGGTGAATTTTCCCGGCTCAAGCACCCATTGCTTTTTTCCTTCGTCATAATACTGAAATGCATCCTCACCCAAGGTCAATTCCACTTCCTTTACCTCACCCGGCTGAAGGAACACTTTGGAAAACGCTTTGAGTTCCTTGTCTGCCTTCTCCACACTGGATTCATTGTCCTTTACGTAAAGTTGAACGACTTCCGCGCCCGCCAGAGTGCCTGTATTCTTTACCTTCAACTTCACAGAAACGGTATTCCCGACCTTTTGTGTATGCATGCCCTCAAATCCAAAGGTGGTGTATGAAAGTCCAAACCCAAATGGGAACAACGGATCGACCTTCCTGGTATCAAAGTACCGGTAACCAACAAAGATGTCATCCTTGTAGTGAACGACTCCGTCCTTGCCGGGATACTCGCCGATCACATGGGCGGGGCTGTCGTGCAGTTTCTTCGGAAATGTCATCGGCAACTTTCCGGAAGGGTTCGTTTCGCCAAAAATGATTTTGGCCAACGCGGTGCCTCCCTCCATGCCGGGATACCAGGCCTGCAGGATAGCCTTGGCGTGACCGGACCATAGCGACATGTCGGTCGCGGCACCTCCGTACAAGACCACGAGCGTATTCGGATTTGCTTTCTCTATCGCCTGAATAAGTTCATCTTGTCCAAAGGGGAGGTTCATGGATGGCTTATCGACACTCTCCGAATCAAAAGCGTTGTCGTTCCACGCATCGGAGTAGCCATGTATCCAGCCCCCGACGTAAATCACAATGTCTGCCGTCGCGGCAGTCTTTACCGCTTGTTGAATTAGTTGAGCGTTGGATTTTCCATCCTTCGCGATTTCATAACCCGGTGCATAGCTGATCCTGATCTGATCGCCGGCAATTTTTTTCAAACCTTCCAGGGCAGTGATCTCATATTTGGCATTGACCTGCGAACTGCCGCCCGCCCCGGCGTGCTTGCGCGTTGCATTGGCGCCGATGACGGCCATTGTCTTGAGCGATAACTTCTTTAAAGGAAGCGCTTTGTCATTCTTGAGCAGTACAATCGCCTCTTCGGCAATCTTTAACGCCGTTGCCTGGTGTTCCGGCGTATTGAATGCACCTGGCTTGCGCTTGCCAAACATTTTAGTCTTGTTCATCACGCCCAAAATCCGTCTCACCTTGTCGTCTATCAGCTTTTCGTCCACGGTTCCGGCCTTCACCAGGCTGATCACCGTGTCGCCCATAAAATACTTGCCATAATCAGGGTTGGGCTGCATCGACAAGTCGGTGCCCATCTCAACGTCGGTACCATTTTGTAACGCCTCCATCGTATTGTGCACCGCGCCCCAATCGCTGACCACGACGCCCTTGAAACCCCATTCCTCCTTCAGAATTTTATTCATGAGGTAATCGTTGTGCGTGCAAAATTGCCCTCGAAATTTATTGTAAGACCACATCAGTAGATTGACATCACCCTGCTGTACAGCGGCCTTAAAACCAGGAAGGTAGATTTCGCGGAGTGCCCGCTCACTCATTTCCACATTGATGGTATTGCGATCGACTTCCTGGTTGTTGGCGGCATAGTGCTTAACGCACGCCGATACTTCCTGATCCTGAACACCCCGAATATATCCCACTACCATTTTCGAAACGAGATAAGGATCCTCGCTTAAGTACTCAAAGTTCCTTCCATTGACAGGCGTGCGGATAATGTTGACCCCCGGTCCAAGAATCACATCCTTTCCGCGATAATTGGCTTCGCTTCCCAGCACCGTACCGTAGGCATATCCAAGTTCAGGGTTCCAGGTTGATGCCAGCGCTACCCCCACCGGCAGGTAACTGGCCGAGTCAGGGACGCCTTCGTCGGCGACATAGTCCGTACCCTGTTCCTTTCGTACCCCATGGGGCCCGTCTGACATTACCCAATGCGGAATACCCAGCCGCTTGACGCCCCCGGCCGCAAAGGAAGATTCGGAATGGATGACGGCTACTTTTTCTTCCAGCGTCATCACGTGAAGGATCGAATCGATATTTATTTCCTGCGAGACGGAGAATTTCTTTTCGGATGTCGAGCAGGCAAAAACTGTAAGCGCCGCGCCAAGGAGACAAGCTTTGGAGATTTGTTTACGCATGATTTGAAGGGGTTGGATTGACTCCAAATATAATGGAGAGTTCATGGTGAACCACCATTCGCCATAAAAAAAGCCCCCCGATAGTTCGGGGGGCTTTCTGAACGATTATCCTTTGTCGATTAATCACCACTGCTGTCGTTCTTTGCAGAGATCGTTTTGGTGTGTTTATCGAATGTTACTGTGAACGTATTGTCACAGTCACCGGAGCCATAGTCAATCGTGACCGTCTTGTTATTGAATGTAATCACTTTTATGCCGGATACCGGAATATAGACTTTGTTGCCGCAAGTAAGACTAAATACTAACCCTTGCGTAATTTGAATAGTGTATCCGTTGCCGTGACGGTTTGTACCGCTGGCAGCATTATCAGAACCGGCAGTCTGAGTAACGGTAATCGTCCCATGCGCAATGTCCCACTGTCTTGTCTTATGCACGTTGCGTGACGCTGATTCGTTGTTGGGCCATGTGGCATTATGTTCAGCCACAATTGTCCAGGTCGGCAACAGAACGTTTGTAGTAATATTGCTAAGGGTGCGGGTTCCATTGATAACAACACCATTGATGCTGTAATTGGTAAGCGTAATGGTGATCACGGAACCGACCTTAAACCAACGTCCGCCGGTCCAGGTAATGGTTATTTTTCCTTTCCGAACATTGCCTTTCGCGTCTGTGCATCCATCAGGATTCGGATCGCCGTTGGGTTTGGTGTCAAAATCAATGACAATCGTACCGGTACCTTTGTCGGTACCCAGTTCCACGGTGATCTTGGCACACGTTACGCGACCGTCTTCGGTCGACGCCATCCTGCCGGCAGGGTCACTCGTGTTCAGCTGAGCGGTAGCGATATCATCCACTTCATCCTGCTGAGAATCCTGGGTAGACTCATTGTTGACGGCTTGATTCACTTCGCCGGAAAACGGATCCTCGTCCTTTTTGCACGACGTTACAAAGGCGGCCATCGCAAATACAAGCGCTGTGACTGCCAGTTTAAGAGATTTTTTGGTTTTCATAGTTGGTTTAAAAAAGTTGATTTGTTCTTTGATCCAATACTCAATAAAAGGTTTAAGATGATTCTGAAAAAATTAGTTATTATCCTTTAACTCCACCACTTTGGATTTGCTCTTAATGGTGATCGTGACCAACCTATCGCAGGCCCCTGCTCCATAATCGATCGTAATTTTCTTATTGTCTACAATCAATTCTTTGGTTCCCTCCACAGCTACCAATATCTTTTTGTTTACGGCACATTTTCTTTTATAAACCAGCTTGTTTGTAATAGTCATGGTGTAATCAACACCATCGCGGTTCTTCCCTGTAGCCGAGCCGGTAACGAACCACTGGTTATCAATCGCCGCGGTGCC
>JBGPGZ010000407.1:0-4444 GCA_041484175.1 Cyclobacteriaceae bacterium
AAGCCCGATTGGAAACTGCGTGATGAATTCGACAGCGCGCATGCTCGATTTGAGTTTGTCAAAGGCCTTGTGTTCAGCGGCAACGCGATGCACGCGGGAAGGGATGACGATGATTCGGGTATGTATTCACCTGACTACGGCATTATTGTAAAAGGGCTGGAATGTTCGATTATAAAAGACAATGTATTGTTTGAAGGTGCACTCAAACAGGTAATAAAGGACCAGGGGGAGCACGGGCAAGAGGTAGTGATAAAAGATAATGTGGGTTCGTTGAGAAAAGTTTGAGTGAAGGCATCCGTGGTGTCTTGATTTCAGGAGGGAATGGCACGCGTTGCAAACGCACGCCAACCAGGTTAATCAAATCAATCAAAAGAATCACAGTTCAGACTATTGTTCCGAAAAAATATCCTCATCCTTATTTTCCTGCCAATAATATTCTATCTCAAACGCAATCCGGCGTGCAAATTCAACTCCATGTTGGTCGCTTAGAAAACCAAACGTCATATCCATTCCCGCACTGACACCTGCGGAAGTATAGAATTTACCGTCGACCGTCCAGCGGGAAGGCTTCATCCACTTTACTTCCTTTCCCTGGCTGATAACCCAACTAAACGCCCTCTTATTCGTGGTTGCCCGTTTTCCGTCGAGCAGTCCGGTTTTTGCAAGCAACGCACTCCCGGTACAAACCGTGAGAACATACTTGCTCAATTCCGCCACTTGTTTTATCGATTTAACAAACGAAATGTTTTCAACCTCCTTCCTGGTTCCATGACCACCGGGAATGAGTAGAATATCCACACCATGCTGGATCGCCTCCAATTTTTCCGTCATGATAGCTATGCCATGCGCGTTCCTGACCAGTCCGCCGGATTGGGAGTAGAAATTAACCTGGTAGTGGTCTTTGAGTCGCCCCAGAATTTCAACAGGCCCAAACACATCCAGGGTTTCAAAGTCTTCAAAAAGCAAGATTCCTACTCTCATGGGATGGAAATTTATGTTTCAAAGGTCTGAGTGGACGATGAGAATGACTCACAGCACAATTGGATAAGTCTCTTTGTGAACTCGGTGCAACCTTAGTGCCCATTGTGGTAAAATGCATTTAACCACCAAGCACACAAAGGCTTCACAAAGTACACTAAAGAATTAATTCGTCGTGACAGGTTAGTTCAAAAATACTAAATTTGGAAAAGCAACGTGAATAATTCTGATCGACCAATCCCTAAATAATAGTACTATGATGAACAGAAGAAATACCCTAAAAACCTTGGGCTTCGCAACGGGTATCGCATTGAGTCCATCGCTGGCTTTTTCGCGAGAAAAGAAAGTCGCGGGTAAATTCAAGTTCTGTCTTAACACCAGCACCATCAGCGCCGGGAAGCCGGGTTTACAAAAGTTAATGGAGACTGCGGTGAAGGCCGGCTATGACAGTGTCGAAGTTTGGGTGCAGGACGTAAAAGAATTCAAAGAGCAGGGCCACTCGCTGAAAACACTAAAGAAATATTTGGACGACAGCCATGTCACCGTCGAAGACGCCATCGGATTTGCCCCGTGGATGGTTGAGGACGAGCAACAACGCCGGGTGGGTTTCGACCAGATGCGGCAAGAGATGGAGTTGGTTGCCGAGTTGGGTTGCCCCCGCATAGCCGCTCCTTCTGCCGGGGTGAAGACCGATGTTCTGTTGGATTTGTATAAAGTAGGTGAACGCTATAAACAATTGCTCGACCTGGGCCGGAAGACAGGCGTGATGCCGCTGCTGGAATTCTGGGGATCTTCACCCGTATTCTATCACTTCGGTCAGGCGCTCATGGCAGCCGCTGCCGCCAACGATCCCGAGGTACGCATTTTGCCAGACGTCTATCATTTGTTCAGAGGAGGTTCCGGTTTTGAAGGATTAAAAATGGTGAACGGAAAGATCATCGATGTCATCCATTTCAATGATTATCCTTCTTCAATTCCTCGCGAACAACAACAGGATAAGGACCGGGTGTATCCCGGTGATGGAGTTGCTCCACTCAAACAGGTCATTTCGGATCTGGCCAACATGGGGGGCACAAAGGTGCTGTCTTTGGAATTATTCAACCTGGATTATTGGAAGATTGATCCGCTGGTTGTAGCGAAAACAGGGCTAGAGAAAATGAAGAAGATTGTGGGATAAATATTTCACTTCAATTGCAATGACCGGCTTTGCGCTCGATTTTCTCGTTGTCCCAACAGGGACGAAATATAAAATCGGAATCCAGCACATTGTGCCGAAATTCTATGGTGTTGAACCCATATTTCGTTCCTACGGAACTTTATTGGAACTGGTAATGATTTTTCACCCAATATTTCGTTCCTACGGAACTTTGTTGAGTTGCGGGATTTTTTTAGCGACAATTGAGAATACAGGTCAACAAAAAAATTGGAGGATCCGAAATATCGGTAGACGTGAGGTAATTACAAATCGAAATATTGATAACCATGCCAGCATCGATGTCATATTCATCATCATTTCTCTTTCTTCTTTTCCTCTTCTCGCTTTGACGGATCAAGAATGTCGTTGTCGCTCAGCCAGTCGGCGAGACGATGTGGCCAGGTATTAATGGACTTCAATTTCGACCGGTTTCCCATATTAAAGCCATGATTTCCCTGCGCATAGATGTGGGCCTCCAACGACACGTTTGCCACCCGGTATCTTTCAATCAATTTAACGACGGGACTTGAGCAGCACTCATCATTGTTTGCCACCAACAGGAATGCCGGAGGTGCATCTGCCGGGACAGCATCGGGAACTCCGAGCGGTCCGGGATAAATCAGTATCTGGAAGTTCGGTTTTCCGTTGACCCGGTCGATGGGATCGGTCGCCTTGGGATCCCCATCCCCGGGATCATAGGCCACTAACGCAACTACCTCGCCGCCTGCAGAGAAACCGCAGATCCCAATGCGGGCAGGATCGAGATTCCATTCCTTAGCCCGGCTTCGAACCATTCGCATCGCGCGGTATGCATCTTGCTTTACATCCTTCTCCAACGTGTATGGAGAATTTTCCTCCCGGAACAACCGATATTTGAGAACGAATGCGGCAACACCAAGGCTGTTTAAATAGGCGGCTGGCTCTTTTCCTTCGGCGTTAAAAACAAGCAAACGATGACCGCCACCGGGGCAGATTACCACCGCCGCCCCTGTCGCTATTTCCCTTGGAGGGAGGTAGACGGTAATTGATGGATTATGAACATTCTTGACCCAATAATCCCTGGCTGCCTCCGGTTCATTGCGTTTGCTTTCGAAACCAGGCGCGCCGTTTGGCCACAGCGGAATTTGAACTTCCTGCGCCAGGACGATTGCAGGAAGCAGACAAACGATCAATGTGAAGATCCGTTTCATGTGTTTGGGGATTATTCATTCATGTATACAACATTACCATTTTCCGCGTTCAGGAAGGCTTTTGATTTTCGGAAAATTTCCGGCAGGTTATCCTTTTTCCCTGCTGCCTGCGATATTCCAAAAACCCAGAGACAGCACCAGTATAAACCAAATAATGGAATTGGTTACAACCTGGTAAGCAGTAGTGGGGGCCAAGCCGGGATTTTTGAAATAGGCCAGAAGGGGGTACATATACGGAAAGTATATGACCTGTTCCCACTGCCGGATCATAAACCCGACGATGAACACGCCAAGACCGATTCCAAGCGGAATCACAAAATTCCGAAAGCGCAAGCTCAGCCAATATTGAATGGCCATAACCGCCAACGCCGAGAGGTACATCTTCCAGGTCAACGCGAGCATTTTTTCCCATGGAATGTCGCGGGAAAAAAACAAAAAAGCCGGTTGCAACCAGTTAATTGTATAGGCGCTGATCAGGATCAATAAATTGAATAGAATAAAGCAAGCAATGATTTGGAAGTGAATGACGACAAATTTGGAAAAAAATATATCGGCATAATTTCGCGGTGATGAATAGACCTGCTTCCAGGCGTTATTCCGATACTCAATCTGCACGATCAGACTCGTGACCAGCATAATGTACATAAGCAATAAAACAGAAGCGGCGATCTGCCAGTTATAATCCAGATAGGTCCCCCACGGATCATTTTTTAAGGCCGGTAAAAAGAAATCGGGTCTGGCCGCGCATTTGATAACATTGATGGCTGGTATAAACGCAGCACCGATGATGGTCAACCACCACGCCGCGGATCGCCTGGTCTTTAGAAATTCGGCCCTGATGTTTACTAGAAATGTCAGTGTCATGGGAGTATAAAACAATTACGAAGAAATTATTTGCATGAACGAATCTTCCAGATTTTTATGGATTGGTTCGATCCTATAAACGTCAACATGGTTCTGCACCAACACGTTGTTGAGTTCGGCCATCTTTTCCTTGCCAGACACATCGACATGCAATGTAAATCCGCCACTGCGCCTAACCGTGCAATGGGGTTCCAGCAAAAGCCGTGCTTTATCAGGA
>JBGPGZ010000408.1:0-4438 GCA_041484175.1 Cyclobacteriaceae bacterium
AGTTGATGAGAATTTGAGTGGAGGCATGAAAGTTCCAGCAATGGTGGACGTCGTCCTTCGGCGAGCGTAAGAAAACACGATTGTTGACAAGCTTGTACCCCGAGTAATAAGCCGAAGTATATGTCCATGTTTCGTCATAAGTCCAGAAGTAATAATGCGTGCTGTTGGCGTCGTCGTGTGAATTCACGTAAATCAGGAAATCACTTCCGTTCAGGCCCCACCGGATCGTATCGATGGCAGGCGTTTTCTTGACCGGCACAAAATCGGATACATATTCTTTGTTATCGATTGTTTTTATTTTCAACCGGTAATTTTGGACCGGGTTGAGCGTCAAATTTCCGGACGAATAGGTGCCGGGGGTAGTTTCCGGATGTGGAAACAGGGTGCCGTCTTCTCCTTCGATTTGAACGGATGCATTTGTTTCAGCAACGGGGGGAGTGTCATCGCTCAGCAGCGATGTTCGGCTCAGTTTGAAAGTGCTCGGTCCCGTGCCACCGTTGGCAAATCCGCCGACCACTAAATAGTCGACATTGGTTTGCAGGACGGGAGGACTGTAGGGTTCAAGGCAACTGTCGGTCACCAATAATCCAGCCATCATTGCGATTGCTATGAAACCATTTCTTCTCATGAGGGATTCGAAAGGGATGCGCACCGCTTGCGCAAATATTTTGTAAGAAATAATATGCAAAATACGCACTTTTTTGAAGAAGCTAATAACGGTGATTCTTTTGATTGGAATGGCAATTCGATAATTCGATAATAATTCGATAATTCGGAAATTCGGAAATGTGCTGATGGGCCAAATAACCTGAAGCGCTATCCATGAACGAGTAAAACGCCTCACCCCGGCCCTCTCCATAAATGCAGAGGGGGTGCTAAATGATTGAACCCTTTCAGGGTTGGCGCTGACTACAACGAAAAGTGTTTTGAAAAACTAATTGTGGAATTTCCATATCAGAAAACCTTACAAAGTTTATTTCTCGCATACCATAATACTCTAAGCATTTTGTTTGGAGCACATTAGGGTTGGTTTTTTAAAACTCAAGCGATTAACCAAAATTGATTGCCCTGAAAGGGCTTCATCCCATAGCACAGGGCAACGCCCTGTGTCTAGTCATTCGTACTCTCGCTTGCCCTGAAAGGGCTTCATCGAATTAACCCAAAACTTTGTCGATGAACTTGCATAGTCGAGTTGGGTGCATCGCCCCTCTTCTCTGATGATTGACTGACCCGCGCTTCCCGGATCATGCCAAACTAAAAAAACGATACTCCGCCTGTTATTTACTTAGCAAATGTGAAACTAATAAATTACTTTAACGTTTGTTAAGTAAATCCGCAACGAATGAAGGATCAATCACTTGGGGAATTTGAAGAAATGGTTTTGCTCATGGTCGCTGCGCTTCATGATAAAGCTTATGGCGTTGCCTTGCAGGAGAGCCTGGAAGAGGAACTGAAACGAAAGGTAAATATCAGTGCCATTCACGTAGCCTTGAAGCGCATGGAGGAAAAAGGATTTGTCAAATCAAGGTTTGGCGGCATTACAGCCGACCGGGGCGGACGGAGGAAGAAATTTTATGTGATCACAGCAATAGGGAAAAGAATGCTGGACAGTCAGTATGCCATCAGGACGGAGCTGTACAAACAGATTCCCAGAATCTCGTTTACCTGATGGAAAAGCAGCCACCAAAAAACGCGTTGAAATTCCTTCGCTGGTTTTGCAGGCTAGATTTTATAGAGGAGATCGAAGGTGATCTGACAGAAATTTTCAGAAAACGATATGAGCAGTCGCCGGGGAAAGCCAAATGTAAATTCATTTGGGATATAGTCAACTATTTCAGACCGGAATTCATAAGGTCCTTCAGAAGCAGTTATCCGATAAACACACTCAGTATGTTTCGCCACAACTTCTTAATCACCTACAGGAACTTCTTGCGGTATAAAAGTTCATTTTTTATCAATTTGATAGGCTTATCATCGGGCCTTGCTTCGGTACTACTGATCTATCTGTGGGTGTACGATGAGGTATCCATTGACAAGTTTCATGCAAAGGATAGACAGTTATACCAGGTACTGAAGAATCTGTCAGAAGGAGAAGAAATTCATACGAGCGAAAACAATTCGGATCTTTTGGCGCCGGCGCTTACCCAGGAAGTCCCCGAAATAGAGTATATCACCACCGTGGCAGCATGGCCACTACCAGGGATTCTTACCGTCGGTGAAAAGCGATTGAAAGCAACCGGCTGGGTGGCCAGCAAGGATTTTTTTAATGTGTTTTCTTACCGGCTTATTCATGGGAACAAAGACCGTGTTCTGACGGAGAAGCACGACGTGGTGATCTCCGATGAATTGTCGGCCAGGCTGTTTGGTACCGGGGAAAATGTAGTTGGTAAGGTAATTGCGTTGGACGAAGAGGAATATGCCGACACGTATGTCGTTTCCGGAGTTTTTGAGAAGAACAGGCGGTCATCTGATCAGTTCGATTTCCTGATCACGAACGCGATGTACCTGGACCGGCGTCCGCCCTCCTACATCGGATGGCATAGCAATAGTCTAAAGGCTTATGTGATTTTGCGGGAAGGTGTTGATTTAGCATCGTTCAATGTTAAACTCAATGACTTTAACCGGGTGAAATTAACGCCGATGGCGGAAGGGCATCCTGAGTACATCGGTACGATGTTCCTTGAGAAATATTCAAACAGGTATCTATACAACCGATATGAAAATGGGATGAATAAGGGTGGAAGAATTGATTATGTCATATTATTCTCCACCATTGCCCTGTTCATTCTGGTTATTGCCTGTATCAATTTCATGAACTTGTCCACGGCAAGAGCATCAAGGCGCTTGAAAGAAGTGGGCATCAAGAAAGCAGTGGGGGCCTTACGGAGGTCCCTCGTCGTTCAATACCTGAGTGAGTCCATGATCGTGTCATTTCTTTCATTATTCGTAGCCCTTATTATTGTATTCCTGTTCCTTCCCAATTTTAATTTGATAACGGGCAAGCATTTGATCCTTACCCCCGACCCTGTCCTTATCCTGGGTGCGCTGGGAATCGTCCTGATCACGGGACTTATCTCAGGGAGTTATCCCGCACTCTATCTTTCCCGGCTAAAACCTGTCGAAGTCCTGAAAGGGAAGATCGCCTCTTCCTTTGGTGAATTATTTGCCCGGCGAGGCCTCGTGATTTTTCAATTCAGTATCTCCATTTTGTTGATCGTGGTGGTGCTTGTGGTGTACCAGCAGATCAACTTTGTGCAGACTAAGAATCTTGGATACGAGAAAGACCATGTCATCGCTTTCGAGCGGCTTGGAAAATTGACCGAAAGTCTCGAAACGTTTTTGACCGAAGCAAAGAACACACAGGGTGTGGTCAATGCATCTGCTATTTCGGGTGATGTCACCAATTTCAATAACAATGATTCCGGGCATTCATGGGAAGGTCATTCCGACAGGTCTAATATTGTTTTTACACATGCCAGAGTAGGATTTGATTTTGTAGAAACGCTCAACATCAAAATGAAAGAGGGCCGCTCCTTTTCAAAAGACTTCAGCAATGAGGATTCAAAGATCATTCTCAACGAAACCGCTGTCAAGGTAATGCAATTGACTGATCCGGTAGGAAAAACGGTTGACATCCGCGGCAAGAGAGAGATTATCGGAATTGTAAAAGACTTCCATTTTAAATCGCTTTACGAGCAAATAGATCCCATGTACCTGATCTATAGCCCTGCGACGACGAGTACGGTATTGCTAAAAATTCAAGCCGCCAATCAGGCAGAAACCCTGGCCAGGGTGGAAAAACTGTATCATACTTTTAATCCCGGTATTCCATTTGATTTCCGGTTTGTGGACGACGAATACCAGGCACTTTATGTTGCAGAACAAAGGGTAGCGAAGTTGTCACAGTATTTTGCCGGGATTGCCATACTGATCTCCTCTCTCGGATTATTTGGCCTTGCAGCATTTACAGCAGAACGAAGGATCAAAGAAATTGGCATCCGGAAAATACTGGGTTCCAGCGAATTGGAAATAGTGAGAATGCTTTCTGCGGATTTTAACAGGATGGTTCTGATTTCAATTGTCATCTCCCTGCCGGCAAGTTATCTTATTGCCAGCAAATGGCTGGAGCGTTTCGCTTACCGGATCGATCTTGAATGGTGGTTTTTCGTCGGTGCAGGATTACTGGCGATGGTCATCGCTTGTATCACCGTAGGGGTTCAGACCCTGAAGGCTGCGCGGATGAATCCGGTGCAGAGTCTGAAAGTGGAGTAAAAGGTTCCGTTGCTGGATTCTGGTCACTGGATTCTGGTCGCATTTTTATGAGGAGGAAGACTGGGCTCCCGTGGAGTAAAATGAGGGTTCACGCCTACCCTCTATTGAAAGCATTGGTTGGCGCTGGTTTGTAACCAATCGAGGTAATAGACGTCCAGGTAGTAAA
>JBGPGZ010000409.1:0-4426 GCA_041484175.1 Cyclobacteriaceae bacterium
TCATTGAAGAATATCAGAACGGTGGCTGAAATCTTGATAGCCAACACCGCCGTAATAGAGCCGCCCTGGGACGCAACCAAATCCTATCTGACTACGGAAAGGGTTAGTTTAAATGGAATCAATTATTCTTCTACGCGAAACGACAACAAAGGGAATAGCCCCACGGATGCAAGCTGGTGGGAAAAAGCCGCAGAACAGACCGAATTTTACCAGCCAAGTCAAATCGTCGCCTTAACACTGATTGAAGATGTCATTTTTGACAAGAGAAGGTCACGTTTGTACTATGACCCGATGTCCATTGCCATTTTGGCTCAAAAGTCAGGCTCGGAAGATATCAACCCAATCGCGTTTGTGTTCTACAAGGATTTGTGGAAATTATGCGATGCTTATTCTCATAGCAAAAATCTGAAGGAGCGTGATATGGTAATGTGGAGAAACCGGTATAACCCGGCTGAGAACCGCACATTTAACGATGCCTTCAAATTGAGACTTTTTCACGGCGTCATTGCAAAAGTAGAAAACCCGGATGATAGGACAATCCAGGAGATCTATGCGCAAAACGGGAGAACCTATGCAGAATCTGTTTTTGCCCGTTGGGAGGAAGAAATGAAGATGATGGAGAAAGAGCACAATCTTTGGGAATTCTGAGAAGGATCAAAAGAAGTACAGGCCCCTCTATTGGGGCCTTTTTATTTATATTGGTTTATGAATCCCATGGTAATCCGGCCCGGAACAAAAGAAGATCTTCCGCGCGTCCTTGAGCTGATTAAGGAATTGGCATTGTATGAGCGTGCCCCCCTTGAAGTGACGAACACGGTGCTTCAAATGGAAAAAGATGGGTTTGGAGACCGGCCCATCTACGGACTTTTTGTTGCGGCAGGCGAAAAAGGCATCGTTGGAATCTCCATCTACTACTACCGATATTCCACCTGGAAGGGCAAACGGCTTTACCTGGAAGATATTGTAGTGAGCGAAACTGAAAGAGGGAAAGGCATCGGCAAGTTGCTCTTTGAACGAACCATGAAGAAAGCCCTGGAGGATCATTGCAGCGGCATGATGTGGCAGGTGCTGGAGTGGAACCAACCCGCAATCAATTTCTATAAGAAGTATGGAGCGAAATTGGATGACGAATGGACTAATGGTAGCCTGGAGTCTGCGCAGATAAAAAAACTGCTGGAAACCGGATTGACCTGATCTATTCGACCTCCTCGAGCAAGGTATTGAAGGCGACGTGCCTGTCCTTAAACCGTTGACGGTGTTCTTCGATAAGCTTGGGGGCAAATGCCTCCAAATACTGGTTGAATAGCACGATGGAGGGTGTAAAGTACTGAATGCAATAAGAGGACGAAACCTCGTCCTCGTGCGACAACACCTTGTAAAATTTGAATCCCACAAAGATTTCTGTCTTAAGCACATCAGGAATGTGTGTTTCTTTTATCCACGCCACCCATTCCTTTTCGATTTCTTTGTCAATTCCGAATGTAACGTTATATAAGATCATGAATAAAGTTACAGTTCCCTTCGGATTCCCCAATCGGAAATGGGGTCTCCTCAGAAAAAAAATCAACCCCCAAGAAGGTCATCGGGAATTTTTTGAATCGGTGTGATTTTGATGCTTCGGTAAAATATTTCGCATCCTTCGGATTGAATCTGAATTTTTCCTTTTTTCAATGGTGTTTCCCCGCCATTATCAGACTGTCTCGAATGATACAGGACCATATTGACGATCCCATTCACCACGTGCAAACTGGTATCCCCCAGGCAATATAACTCGATCGTATTCCATTGACCTGTCGGCTTTTCTGCATCCTGGTCCTTGGTGCAACGCCTGCCGGTGGAACTCAGCGCGCTGAAGGTAGTCATGGCGCCATTTTTGTCGTAGACATAAAGACCTTTCGAATTCTTGACTGCAGGAACATCAAAGACACCCCCGCCAACACCCCAATAGTCGCCGCAATCGCCTTCCTGAATCTGGAACTCCTGAGACCGCATCCATACTCCACCATCAGCAGCACCTTGCGGTCCCACTGCGTGATACAGAACGCCGCTATCCCGCTTGCGGTCTTTGAACGAAGGCACTTTCTTCTCGCCCCATTTGAATTCAAGAACCAGGTGATAATTCTCAAATTCCTGAAGCGTTGAGATCCCTCCAAAATTCTCTCCTGAAATCCGGATAGCCGGTTCTCCACCTTCCGTCACCACGGAAAACACATGATTAGGATCATTATTAAGCCCCAGGGGAATACTATCAACTACTTTCATGCTATCATCGCGGAGAGGGCCAAGATAGGTGTCCCAGCCCTTCAGATCGCTCCCATTGAAAAGGGGCTGCCATGGGGGGTTGGATGGACTGCAACTGAAAATGGCCATGGCAATCAAAAAAACAAGGGCCACCAGGGGAAATGTAATCTTGTTCACATCATTGTTATTTAGATTCCCACCCTAAAGACTAAATCACTCATTGACGTAATCTTGAAGGTATGAAAAAGTGGCTGTAAGCGCACCGCGTTCTGCTATGGTGCCGCGCGCAATAATGCCCTCCGGATCTTGGGTAAGCAAGGGCTGCATAATCCGATCAATCAGATCGCGCCCGAATTCTGCCGAAGCGCTGCGAGGCAATTCGCATGGAAGATTATCCACCGCCATGACGGTAACCCAACGGTCATCACCGAGGGCAGGTTTTTCGGAATCGGTAGCCGGATCATAGTCATAGATGGGATCAGGGATCGAGCTGGCCCGCTTGGTGCTGGGCACGGAGCCATTCAGGTCACAGGTAATATCGGCGATGATCTTAATTTTGAAATTTGTTGAAAGCATATCGTGACGCGTGAAGAGAACAGGCGCTTTCGGGTTCCAAAATGCCCCTGCCAGCAGTACATTGGCGACGCTGGTAAAGTCTACAAATGTCGACCGGTAGCGATCCGGGTAAAGGTGAAACTCCTCGCGGTTAAAATGCCCGCCCTCTTTGCGGACGTGGTAATCGGCACTGCTGAGCTGCACATAAACGGGTTCTTCAAACTGGCGCGTGAGAAAATCGGATGGGCTTACCTTTCTGATACCCGACGAGTCCAGGGTTTCCATAGCTCCTTTGGCTACACGGCCGGCACCGGTAAGTACAATCTTGATGACCGGAAGCTTCACTTTTCTGAGCTCGAGTTTCAAGTCATTGACGTCAAAGCATTCGTGTGCCCTCCGAAGTGAAAAAGCTCCATACCGTTTGCCATACATCCAAAGTCCATTGTATGCTCCAACAATGCCTGCGTACCTTCCAAAGGCCACCAACCGGTTTCCCTGGTTGTCTTTGAACGCCTCATAATCGATCAGCCGTATATTTTTCTTTAGCACCTCCTGCAGTAACTTCCGGTTGTAAGGCTGCATCTTCAGCGTGTGTGAAAAAAACAAAAATGTTTTCTCAGGAACCAACTGGGCGATTGGAACTTCTTTGATACCCATCAGGATGTCACATGAACTAACATCAGGCACCACCTCAATTCCCAACGCTGCGTATTCACTATCCCGGAAGCAACGCACCGGGCTTTGCTGGCAAAGCAATTTAACGTGGTGGAACCGCTGCTCAATTTCTTCCGCCTGTAAAGGTGTAAATGGAACACGCTTATCGGGAGGGGATTTGCCTTCCCGGATAAGGCCGATTTTAATGGGGTTCATGCGAAAAATGATGGTTAGCCAAAAATAGCCAAATGCTTCCGCTTTCTAATCAGTAGAGCAATCAGCGGATGTCAGCGTAATCAGTGGTCAATATTCGGCGATTCGGCAATTATTTGGCAATGCGGTGATTCAATGATTGGGCACTTTGGTAACAACAGAGCATCAGCGTGATCAGTGCCATCATTTGCATCAGCGGTCAGCTTTCAAATAATCCGCCTAACAAAGAACTTGCTTCTTTTCGGGTATTGCTGCCATAGGGAGACAGGGCTTGAACGAGTTTCCGGATGGGCATAGACTGCAGCCAAACCCTGCCCGTTCCACGCAACGTTGCAAGGAATATTCCTTCTCCTCCAAAAATCATTGACTTCAGGCTTCCGGTGGTCTCGACGTCAAAATCTATTTGTGATTCGAAGGCCACCACGCAGCCGGTGTCGACACGAAGCGTTTCATTGCGGAGTGTGCGCTCGATCACCGTGCCACCGGCGTGTACAAATGCCTTTCCATCTCCCTGCAATTTTTCAAGAATAAATCCTTCGCCACCGACAAGGCCGGCGCCGATTTTGCGATTAAATACGATCGTAAGTTTTGTACCAAATGCCGCACAAAGGAAGCCGTCTTTTTGGACAACCAACTCATTTCCGGGGCTTTGCGACAGGTCAACCGCGATAATCGTTCCCGGGTAGGGTGCTGAAAAACCCACCTTGGCTTTTTTGTTTCCACGATTCGTAAAATGAGTCATGAACAACGACTCGCCCGTCAA
>JBGPGZ010000410.1:0-4424 GCA_041484175.1 Cyclobacteriaceae bacterium
TCGCCGTTCGCAATTCACCAATCGCAATTCTGTCCAATCTCCGATAAAGTATCCCTGCCCAATAGATCACCATCCGAATAGGCAGGCAGATAAAGGGACCGGACCTAAAACGAATAAGCCCCCCGATTGGTCGGTGGGCTTATTCTACCTAAACCTAAACTATGAAGAACGCATCAAGGCTGTCAAGACCTTGAAATCTTTATTGAAGCCTGCGCCGGCAACCCGTGACGTCCACCGGTAAACCAGCCGCGGCCATCAAATATGGAAATGCTCCTTTATATTTTCCGTCACAACCTTACCGTCAAACAGATTGACGATCCGGTGCGCGTAGTTGGCATCATACGGTGAGTGAGTAACCATGATCACCGTCGTGCCTTCTTCATTCAATTGCGAAAGCAACTTCATTACCTCTTCACCATTGGCAGAATCCAAATTACCCGTGGGCTCATCGGCCAGAATCACTTTGGGTTTGGCTACGATCGCCCTGGAAATAGCAACGCGTTGCTGTTGCCCTCCCGAAAGCTGCTGAGGAAAATGATTTCTGCGATGCATAATGTTCATGCGCTCGAGCACCTCTTCCACGCGTTGCTTCCGCTCGCTGGATGGCACTTTGAGATATAACAACGGAAGTTCAACATTTTCAAACACCGTCAACTCGTCAATGAGGTTGAAACTTTGAAATACGAAACCAATAGATCCTTTGCGAAGTTGCGCACGCTGACGCTCAGAATACTTGGCCACTTCATGCTCTCCAAAATGGTATTCGCCATTTGTAGGGTTGTCAAGTAATCCAAGGATATTCAATAAAGTGGATTTTCCGCAGCCGGAAGGACCCATGATGGCCACAAATTCTCCATCTTTAATCTCCAGGTTAATGCTGTTGAGGGCAGTGGTTTCTACTTCTTCAGTCGTATAGACTTTCTCAAGATTCTTCAGTTTGATCATGTTGCTCAGTGTTTAGGGTTTAGACGGTTGATAATTGATTTTAGTTGTAAAAGTGTACCTGATTTTTCTTCAAAGGTTACTTTAAGTCCCTCATTTCTTTGATATTAGACGCTCGACGCTCCAAATAGTTGCACAATTCCCCGTATTAATTCCTTGGTCCTCCCCTTTCGCGGATGGGGCTAAGGTCTAGTCCAGAATTAATACTTCATTATTGCCAAAATTCTCATACGAAGAAGTGATCACACGGTCGCCCGGCTGGAGTCCTTCCAACACTTCAAAATTCTCCGTATTCTTTCTTCCCAGTTTAATATCCCGTCGCACAGCCCGGTTTTCTCCGTTCAACACAAACACCCAGTTGCCACCGGTATCCTTATAAAAACCGCCACTCGGAAGGAGTAATTCCTCGGAAGCCTGTCCTAATTCTATTCTCAGTCGCAGCGACTGACCAACCCGTATACCTTGCGGCGTCTCTCCGTCAAAATCCATATCGACTTCAAATCTCCCTGTTCCGGCAACGATGTTTGGGTAGACATACGTGATCACCAATTTGTAATCCTTCCCGGCAAAACTGGTCGTCGATGGCAGCCCCGTTCTGATTTTGGGAAGATACAACTCATCGATCGGTACCCGCACCTTATAGCTGCCCACGATGTCCACCTGACCCAGCCGCTGACCCTGCAACACGGCTTGACCTACCTCCCAGTGAGGCGACGACAACTGACCGTCGATGGGGGCCTTGATCGTCAGGTTGTCCAGAATCTTATTGATGCCCTCCAGGTTGAGCGACATCCGCCTTTGTGACAAATCGATGTCCTCCAACTGCTTGATCCGGTTCGCAGAATCGGATTTATATACTTCATAGGTGATTCTTCTTCGGTCGACATTATACTTATAGTCGGCCTCTGTTCTTTCAAAGTCCTGTTTGGCAATCAATTTCTTCTCGAACAATTGTTTTTGCCGCCGGTACTGAGGCTCAAGGATCGCCAGCGCGTTGTCAATGAGGGCCAGTTGCTGGCGTTGATCCAGATCATTCTTTGTAACCCCGATGCGTGTGTCCCGGGAACGGTTAATTGTTTCAATCAGGGTCGCCTCCTGTGACAGAACCTGCAGTTCACGGTTGAGGTTGGTCAATTCCAGGATTACATCACCCTTTTTCAATATCGCGCCGCTTTCACTAACGATCCGCTTTATATTTCCGCCTTCGATGGCGTCCAGGTATACCGTGCGGCTGGGAGTAACAATCCCTGTCTGAGGAATAAATTCCTTGAACTCACCACGCTTTACTTCCGAGATCGTGATCTTATCTTTCTCGATTTTCAGTTTCGAACGACGGTCGGCAAAGATGAACTGATAGGCAACAAATACGACAAGGGTTGTTATGCCCCCATAGGTGGCAATACGCTTGAGTGTCCAGAATTTCTTGTCAATTTTACGATCCATGAAAAAGCAATACGGTTTATTCCTGCCTTGCTATGGCCAACAAACGTGCCAATGGCCGAAAGCACTTAATCGGGCATTATTTGGAGAGATTTTGGCCGATCGCCCGTTCACAACTGAACGCGCATGTCCGTTAACGGACTAAATTTTTATATCTTTGGGCGGCAAAAATTGGATAACGGGCCAATTCAACGGGTTTTACCTTTCGGTATCAATATTGCGAACCTCCCCCCGACACGCTTCTCCCATCAAGATACCAAAGCACCGGGGCAGCGGCTAAATCAGCGCGAAGACATGAGCGACCAAAAGCAAGGAAAAATCCTGATTGTAGATGACAATGAGGATTTGTTGAAGGCGGCCAAGATGTATCTCAAGCGGCATTTTGCCCAGGTAGACATTGAAAAGAACCCCGAGTCGATCCCCGCATTAATGAATCACGAGGATTACGACGTGATCCTGCTCGATATGAATTTCACCAAAGACGTGAGCAGTGGCAGCGAAGGTTATTATTGGCTTGAGAAGATCCTCGAACTGGATCCCTCCTCGGTCGTTGTTTTGATTACTGCTTATGGCGATGTGCAAATGGCCGTCAGGGCGATTAAAGCCGGAGCTACTGACTTTGTACTTAAGCCATGGGAGAATGAAAAATTATTGGCGACGCTTTTTTCTTCGATGCGCCTTCGTGAATCACGCGACGAGGTTGAAACGTTAAAAATAAAAAACCACGAAATCAACGAGGCGCTGAACGAAAAATACAGTGAAATCATCGGCCAAAGCCAGGCGATGCAACGCATCTTTCAGACCATTGACAGGGTGGCCCATACGGATGCAAATGTGTTGATCCTAGGTGAGAATGGTACGGGAAAAGAATTGATAGCCCGGGCGATCCATCGCAACTCGGTGCGCCAGCATGAATCGTTTGTCAGCGTGGACCTGGGTTCCATCACAGAAACATTGTTTGAAAGCGAACTCTTTGGCCATAAGAAGGGATCGTTCACGGATGCAAAGGAAGACCGCGCCGGGCGGTTTGAACTCGCCAACGGCGGAACGCTCTTTCTTGACGAGATCGGGAACCTTTCCATGCCATTGCAAGCCAAACTCCTGACCGTCCTGCAAAACAGAAAAGTCAGCCGCGTTGGCGCCAATAAAGACATTTCGATTGATATCCGCCTTATCTGTGCCACGAACATGCCGCTGTATGACATGGTAAAAGAAAACCGGTTCAGGCAGGACTTGCTATACCGCATCAATACCATTGAAGTGGAAATCCCTTCCTTGCGCGAGCGTCTGGAAGATATACCTCCATTGGCCAATCATTTTTTAAAGCACTACTCTGTCAAGTATGGCAAATCGGTATCCAAGATCAGCGAGGGTGCCATGGCCCGCATGAACAAACACCCTTGGCCAGGTAATATCCGGGAGCTTCAGCACGCCCTGGAACGCGCTATTATTCTCAGTAATTCCTCGGTTCTGCAACCGGAAGATTTTAACTTTAACATTGTTAACAGCAAAGAAAACGATCAGCAGCTTAGCCTGGATCAATACAACCTGGAAGAGGTCGAGAAGCTCTTAATCCGGAAGGTCTTGAAAAAATACAATGGCAATATCACCCAAGCGGCTTCAGAATTGGGACTGACGCGGTCTTCCCTCTATCGCAGACTTGAGAAATATGGCCTTTAATGATTTCCGGTTTCGTATTGCCTTCCGGGTAATCTTCATAGGGCTCGCCGTCATGCTGCTGGTGTACATGATCAACCGGCCGAACATGGTTTTTGCGGCCGCTCTCACGGCCCTGATCATTGTCTTTCAGCTCCTTGAGTTAAACCGCTTCAGCTCCCAAACCAACCGCAAGCTCACCCGGTTTTTAGAGTCGGTAAAATATTCTGATTTTATTTCAGGCTTCACTTCCGATAACAAACTCGGAAGAAGTTTTCGTGAATTGAACATTGCATTCAACGAGGTCCTGGAGGCGTTCCGCAAGGCACGCTCTGAAAAAGAAGAGCACTGGCAATATCTTAACACCGTCGTCCAGCAGGTTCGCA
>JBGPGZ010000411.1:0-4415 GCA_041484175.1 Cyclobacteriaceae bacterium
CTCAATTTGTGACATGGTCAGCGCCTCTGCGTTGCGGATGACGGGTACCACCAGGCCACGCGGTGTTGATACGGCTATGGAAATATCGCAATAATCATGGTAAACAATTTCATCACCATTAATGGAGGCATTCACGGCAGGGAATTCTTTGAGGGCTGTGCAAATCGCTTTGGTAAAAAACGACATGAATCCAAGGCCAACGCCGTATTTCTCTTTGAATTGCTCCTTGTAACGCGACCGCAATTCCATCACGGGTTTCATATCCACCTCGTTAAAGGTAGTGAGCATGGCCGTTTCATTTTTTACGGCCACCAACCGCCTGGCAATTGTTTTGCGCAGCGAGGTCATCTTTTCCATGCGGATATTGCGCGTTCCGGGCACGATGACCGTTGCGGCAGCAGGGGCCTTTCCATCCGCCGGCTTAGCCGCGCCTGAAGAGGCTTGGGCCTTTGCTGCATCATCTTTGGTAATGCGGCCACCTACCCCGGAGCCAGGCACCTGGGTTGCCGAAATACCTTTTTCCGCCAGGATTTTTCCAGCCGCAGGCGAAGGGAATCCTGCTGCATACGAGGCCGTCGTGGAAACCGACGCGGCAGCCGTTGCCGGCGCAGAAGATGAAGCAGCTACCTTCGCCGGTGCCCCTTCTGTAATTTCTATCTTGCAAATTAGTCCGCCGATGGGCAGCGCAGTTTTTTCCTTGGCAACAATGCGAAGGATGCCGGTCGCTTCGGCGGGCAATTCAAAAGTGGCCTTGTCCGATTCCACTTCAGCAATGATTTCATCAAGGGTTACAAAATCCCCATCCTTCTTTAACCACGTAGAGATGGTAACCTCGGTGATCGATTCGCCCACGGCGGGCACTTTCATTTCCTTAATTCCACCGGTCACTTTAGCGGGGGCCTCAGCCGCCGGTTTGGTTGGTAGTGGGGCTGCGGCCGCAACTGGCTTAGGTTGACCGTCGGCCGGGGCGGCCGCTGCCAGGACAGCGTCTGCGATTTCACAGATCACGGTGCCAATCGGAACAGTTTCTCCTTTTTGCTTTGTAATTTTCAACGTGCCAGCCTGCGGAGCTGTCAATTCAAACGTGGCTTTGTCCGATTCGAGCTCGGCAATTATTTCATCCATTTTTACAACGTCGCCGTCGTTCTTCAGCCAGTTGGCAATGGTCACTTCGGTAATGGATTCACCCACGGTGGGGACTTTCACTTGTTGGGACATGAGAATGCTTTTTGAAATTTACAATGAATCTTAAACCTCCAGCGATTGGGTCATAATCTTTTCCTGTTCGGCCTTGTGTACTTTGGAATACCCGGTGGCCGGAGAAGCGCTCGCCTTGCGCGAAATAAATTCCATGGTCTTTCCTGGCATCATCCGCTGAACGTACGATAAGCATCCCATGTTGGCCGGCTCTTCCTGTGTCCATACCAATTTGGCGTTCTTATACTTTTTCAACACAGCGTTCAGCTGTTTCTCCGGAAAGGGGTGTAACTGTTCCATCCTCACGAGGGCAACCTCCTTGACCTTTTTCTTTTGTTGGGCCTCGACCAAATCATAATACACCTTGCCCGAGCAAAGGACTACCTTCTTAACATCCTTCGCCACCGCATTCGGATCGTCGATTACTTCCTGGAATGAACCTTTGATGAAATCTTTTGCAGGTGAGGCGACGGCGGGATGTCGCAGCAGCGATTTCGGGGAGAAAACAATGCACGGCTTCCGGAAACCCCATGCCACTTGCCTGCGGAGCAAATGGAAAATATTAGCGGCTGTGCTGGGATTGGCGACAATCATATTATACTCTGCGGAAAGTTGCAGGAACCTTTCGGGGCGACAGCTCGAGTGCTCGGGGCCCTGGCCTTCATAGCCATGCGGCAAAAGCATGACCAAACCGTTCATCCGCTGCCATTTCGATTCTGCGCTTGAGATAAACTGGTCGATCATCACCTGTGCGCCGTTGACAAAGTCGCCAAATTGTGCTTCCCAAAGTACGAGTGCACTCGGCGTCGACATGGCGTAGCCGTATTCAAAACCCAACACACCAAATTCCGAAAGCAGCGAATTATAAATAAAAAGCTTTTGCTGATCCTGCTGGATATGATCAAGCCCGCAGTAGGCATCATTCGTGTTCGCATCAAAGAAATAGGCATGGCGATGCGAGAAGGTACCGCGTTTCACATCCTGACCGGACATGCGTACAGGAACTCCTTCTGCCAACAGGGAGCCGTAGGCCAATAACTCCGCTTCGGCCCATCCCAATACCTTTGTGTCGAACAACGCCGCTTTGCGATCGGCCAATAATTTTTCAATTTGCTTGAGCGGCTTAAACCCTTCCGGTATCGAGGTCAGCGCTTTCCCGACCTTATCATAGGTAGCCTGTTTGATCCCTGT
The DNA here is from genome assembly GCA_041484175.1 of Cyclobacteriaceae bacterium. Taxonomy (GTDB): domain Bacteria; phylum Bacteroidota; class Bacteroidia; order Cytophagales; family Cyclobacteriaceae; genus ELB16-189. The sequence goes on from JBGPGZ010000411.1 coordinate 2,389, forward strand.
TTCGGGCGATTGGTCAAAATCTTCCGGCTTGGCCTTGTGCATTTTCTCCCATTCCTCCTCGATTTTCTGTGGTTTGTAGGGGAGCGGCTTTTGCTTTACTTCATTCAATCTGTCTTGCAGCTGATTGCGGAAATTTTTGTCCATTTCGTCCGCCAAGGCGGCGTCAACATCACCCCGTTCGATCAGTTTTTTCACATATATTTCGCGCGGGTTGGGGTGTTTTGCTATGAGGTTGTATAATTTGGGTTGCGTGAATTTGGGCTCATCGCTTTCGTTGTGGCCGTGGCGCCGGTAACAAACCATATCGATGAAAATATCTTTCCCGAATTTCTGCCGGTATTCAACCGCCAGCTTGGAGCAAAAGGTGACGGCTTCAGCGTCGTCGCCATTCACGTGAAGCACCGGGGCATCAATAATCTTGGCAACGTCGGTGCAGTAAATCGATGTGCGGGCGTCGTCATAATCGGTTGTGAATCCAACCTGGTTGTTGATGACAAAGTGCACAGTGCCTCCCGTGGTGTAGCCTTCCAGGCCAGACATTTGAACGACTTCATAAACAATGCCCTGACCGGCAACGGCGGCGTCCCCGTGAATAAGAATGGCCATCGCCTGATGCAGATCGCCATTATACTCGTCGTCGATCTGGCCACGGGTATACCCCACTACCAGCGGATTCACCGCCTCCAGGTGCGAAGGATTGGGAGTCAGCTTCACATAGATCTTATTCTTGGAGGGTGTCTCAATGATACTGGCATAGCCAAGGTGATATTTCACATCGCCATCGCCCATCGTCAGATCGGGATTGATGTTGCCTTCAAATTCGGTAAAAATCTGCTCGTATGTTTTTCCCAGGATATTGGAGAGGACATTCAGCCGGCCACGATGCGCCATGCCGATCACCACTTCCTTCACGTCCAGTTCAGCCGATTTGTTGATGATGGTTTGCAAAGCCGGAATTGTATTCTCTCCTCCTTCCAGGGAGAACCGCTTTTGTCCGAGGAATTTAGTGTGAAGAAAGTTCTCAAAAACAACTGCTTCATTGAGCTTGGTTAAGATGTTTTTCTTTTCATCGGCACTGGGGTTATAGGCATAATATTCTTTCTCACATTTCTGGATAAACCAATCCATGACTTCCTGGTTGCGGATATAGCTGTACTCAAAACCGATGGGGCCGAGATAGACCTTCACTAATTTCTCAATGATTTTTTTCAGGGTCGTCCTGCCAAGTCCGATTTCTACACCCACATCAAATTCGGCATCAAGATCGGCATCCGTCAGACCGTAAGATGTATGGTCCAGCGGGACCTGGTGGTCGCGCCTTTCGCGTACGGGGTTGGTATGTGACTTCAGGTGCGCGCGGGAACGATACGCATGAATAAGAGTACGCACCTGGGTTTCCTTGATGGTGAGCGCATCTTCGGCTACAACGGTATGTCCGTTTTCGCCAAACCGCTGGGTCGAAAAGTCATACCCTTCAAAGAACTTTTGCCATGTGAGATCAACGGAGGAAGGGTCTTTTTTGTAGGATTGATAAAGCTGATCGAGGTAGCCTACGTCAGCCTGGGAGATGTAGGAGTATTTGTCCATAACAAAGATGCGCAGCTAATTGCGTGAGCTAACAAATGTAGAAAACGGGTTTTGGATTAAAAAACTTAATAATCGCTTATACACATATGATCGCTGATTCACGCTGATGGACCGCTGATGACGCTGATAAATGCTGAAATCAATGGGATGGTATAACAGCGCAATCAGTGGTCTATCAGCTCCTCTGCGTTCTATCAGCGAAATCAGTGGTTAAATCTGCGTATCAGCGTAATCAGTGGTAAAAATCTTTTACCTTTGCAGTCCTTTAAAATCTGGACGAGATCCAAACCTTTAAAAACCAAGAAAATGGCAGTAAAAATCAGATTGGCACGAAGAGGCCGGAAAAAACTGGCGATGTTCGATGTCATTGTGGCCGACACCCGGGCACCGCGTGATGGAAAGTTTATTGAAAAAATCGGGACCTATAACCCGCTGACAAA
>JBGPGZ010000412.1:0-4414 GCA_041484175.1 Cyclobacteriaceae bacterium
GCCACCAGCGAATATCCGCCGATCTTTTGAAGGTTTTTGAGGGGTATTCGTTTTGAGCCGCCCCGCGCCGGTATTACCACCAGTATCTTTTCATTATGAATGGGTCTCTCGTTGGTGGAGTCGATCTGAAAAAATTTCGAGTGACCCTCCTCCGCAACCAATACAGCAGTGACAACGCGCTCCCTGGAAAGGACAGGGACCATCGTCAGCGATTTCTCGCGAAGCAGGGCCGCGGCTTCATCATTGGAATAGGCCACCTGCGGATCGGTGTTCATGATCTGGCTAATCGGGCTCATAAGTAATGCCTGATTCAGGATGCCCCGGCGCACATCCCCATCGGATAAGACACCTACCAAATAGTTGCGTTCGTTGAGAACCAGTAAGACGCCCTTTCGCGAGTTCGTCATCTTTTCCATCGCTTCCTTTATGGAAAAGGTTGGATTGATAATTATTTCCCGGATATTTTCCATGCAACTATATTAGTAGGTCATTTCTTTATTAAGGAGGTTCTTATCAATGGGTATCTCTTTCAGGATTTTAACAATGCGACCCGATGAGTTGCCGTCACCGTACGGGTTATAACCCTTGATCTTGCTTTTGAATTCAGGGCTTAGCGCCTTCAAAATGCTTTGCAAAATTTCGACTCTTTGAAAATCACAGTTGATTACATTTCCGGCCTGTGGTCTTCCGTTTTGTCTTCTTCCGATATTTACGGCCGGCAAGCCAAAAGTGGGGGCCTCGAGAATGGCACTGCTTGAATTGCCAACGACCACATCGGCAATGCGCATCAAACCCAGGTAATCTTCGCGGGGAAGGTTTCTGAACAACCGCACGTTGTCCGTATGGAAATTGGAAATCTCGCTCCGGATCAATTCACTTCCCGCATCCGCATTTGGATAGATCATTAAAGTCAGCAAGCCTGTTTCCGAAATTGCCGCCAGCGTTTCACGAATTTGAACGCTTGCCTCTCCTTCTTCTTCCGTTACGGAATGTTGAATCGCCAATATGAACTTCCCGGTTTTGGGGACGCGGTACCTGGTCCTGATTTGGTCCTCGCTGGTAAATGCGCCCTGCACAAGTTCATCCAATTGCGGGGCACCAGTATTAAATACCCTGAAATCCTGTTCACCCATTTTTCTGACGCGTTCGGCAAATTCCTCGTTGGCGGCAAAATGAATATGCGCAAGCTTGGTAATTGCATGTCTCACGATTCCGTCAATATTTCCCGACAACTCGCCGGCCTGAACATGGGCTACCGGAATGGATAAGTGATTTGCGGCAATGGCGCCCATCAACTGCTCCCCCCGGTCCCCCGCCAACAGCAAAATATCGGGTCGTAGCCGGGTGAGGGCTCCGGGCAGCTCCGCCAATAAATTAGCCAGTGATTTGGTCATGGTCAATGCATTGTAACCATCCAGCGTCATGTATATCTTTTCCGCGACAAAAAACCCATCCTTCTCGATCTGGTTTATGCTCATGCCAAAGTCAGGCAGGAGATGCATGTGTGTAGCAATGATAGAATAGGAAAGTGCAGGGTCATTTTCAATCATCCTCAGCAGGGGCCTGATGTATCCCCACTCTCCTCTTGAACCCGTTAAGAAACAGATGTGTCTCATGGTTGATCAGCGCTCCATACGTGTTCGGTTAAAAACATCCCCGCCGAGCTGTTGGGCAATCTTGAATAACCCGGGAACATTCCTGATACAACCGAAACCACGGTTACGTCCTCTCTGTAATCTTCAATGTCTTCACTCAATTTACAACATACGTCCAAATAATACTTGCCAGGCAATAATGGCAAGTGCTTGACCAGGCATTTGATCATTCCCTGACCCTTCAGGTTCGATGGCAGCGATTTGGAATACCTCGATGAAAGGGTAAACAGTTTGGTTCCGGTTGCGCTCTTGAAAAAAATATGGAAGTAGGTAAAGGCGGGAAGATCTTCATTATATCCGCTCCGATAGCATAATTGCACATAAAATGTTTGACCCGTCATAACGTCAAGCACCGGCTCCATGGATTCATTCAGCATCTGAACGCTTTCAACCTTAATATTTCCGATTCCATATCGTTTACCGGGATTGTGCCCATTTCCCTTCTGATGAATGCCGCCCAAATAGGCTTCAATTACTCTGCGGGTCTCATCATGAAGCGCGATCGTTCCATGGCTTAGCAAAATTGTCTTTTGACATAAATTTTGTATTGCACCCAGATCATGGCTGACAAATAGAATGGTCCTGCCCTGCCCGGCAACGCTATCCATTTTTTGAAGGCATCTTTTCTGAAACTCAGCGTCTCCAACGGCAAGAACTTCATCGATGATGAGAATTTCCGGATCCAGGTGGGCGGCGACCGAAAACGCCAATCGCACTTTCATCCCGGAGGAATAGAATTTTACCGGTGTGTCGATGTATTTTTCAACGCCGCTAAATTCCAGAATTTCATCAAACTTGCGATCAATTTCCTTTTTTGTCATCCCCAGGATCGTGCCATTCATATATACATTATCGCGGCCCGTGAGTTCCGGATGAAAACCGGTCCCCACTTCCAGCAACGAAGAGACCCTGCCCCGGATCATGATTTCGCCTTCAGTCGGATCGGTAATCCGGGAGAGAATCTTTAACAGGGTGCTTTTGCCTGCGCCATTATGGCCAATGATTCCCAGCACCTGGCCCTCCTGAACTTCAAAACTTATATTTCTTAAAGCCCATAGAATACTGCTTTCCTCCTTCTCCGTCCTGGCCAAGCCCCGGATTTGCTTGTAGTTGCGCCACGGCGATTTTATTATTTCGGCAATGGCCCCGAAAATCGTATTGGTTTGTTTCTCCCGGGTTCCAACCCTGTATTTCTTACCCAGGCCCTTTACAGAAATAACGGAGTTGGTCATACGACATCGGAAAAAATCCTTTCCATTTTTCTAAAATAGGCCATTCCAAAGAAGAATAGGGTCATCGCCACTCCAAATGCCTCCCCTACCCAAAGCCATGGAAATTGCTGTGTATGTAAAAATATGGAACGGAAGCCTTCAATGACTCCAACCATCGGGTTGAGCGCATACCAGGTCTGGTATACCTTGGGAACGCTTGAAGTCGAGTATACAACGGGCGCGAAGTACATTAATAGTTGTGTGACAAACACCATGGCATGCTTTATATCTCTGTATTGAACAGCCATCGCCGACAAGATCATACCCGTTCCCAGCGACGTCATCAAAAGAATCAAAAGGAGAACCGGTAATAATAGGAGAGACCAATCCACCGCCATATGGTACACCACCAAAAAAACAACCATCATAAACATGCCAATCAAAAAATCGAGTATTTTCGAAAAGGCGGCTGATAAAGGAAGGACGAGCCGGGGGAAATAGACTTTGCTGATCATGGCCGCATTGGCAACCAGGCTGTTGGACGCTTCGGTGAGGGTGCCGGAAAAAAAAGTCCATGGCACCAGGGCCACGAGGCTGAAAATAAAATACGGAACTCCGTCGGAATTTACCCTGGCAAGATTGCCAAATACAACGCTAAAAATCAGTGTGGAGAACAAGGGTTGAATGATGGCCCAGCCTATTCCCAAAACAGATTGCGCATACCTGGCCTTGATACCTCTGATCGTAAGAAAAAAAAGTAAGTCCCGGTATTGTTTTAGTTCTTTGAAATCCGGTCCTCTCCACCCGCGTTGCGGCCTGATCCAGGTAACATATTCATTCAATTCCGCTTTCATTAACTAATCCTCCTCGTAATACCCTTGTCCCTTCTTCCGGGATCCATAACCGTAGGAATATCCGTAGTTGTAGCCGTACCCCACTCCATATCCATAACCGAGCCCCGACTTATAGATGTCATTTAGCAAAATGCTAACCCGTTTGAGTTTTCCGGTTTTGTAATATTCGTCGATGCTGGTAAGAAATGACTTGGGGGTATAATTTTGACGAACGACAAAGACCATATGATCCGCATACTTTGAAATTACAAACGCGTCTGTCACCAGGGCCAACGGCGGGGTATCGATCAAAACATAATCATAGATGGCCAGTGATTCTTTTATAAATTGTTCAAACCGGTCAGTGAGCAATAATTCAGATGGATTCGGCGGCACCGGTCCTCCACTGATCAGATCAAGGTTCTCAACGGATGTCTTTTGAACCACCTCGGCAAACGTATTGATCCGGCTTAGATATCCGCTAAGTCCAAGGGAATTATTCAGGTTAAAGTCCGTAAATATTTTTGGCTTGCGCATGTCAGCCCCGATGATCAATGTCTTTCTTCCCGACATAGCGAAGACCGTCGCCAGGTTGATCGTCGTAAAGGTCTTGCCCTCACCACTGATCGAACTGCTGATGACGAATATTTTCTTGTGTTCATTTCCGGTAAAGAAATTCAAGTTGGACCGCAAGGACCTGAAGGATTCGGCCACC
>JBGPGZ010000413.1:0-4414 GCA_041484175.1 Cyclobacteriaceae bacterium
CAACTTAACACATCAACACTTCAACACACTCAATGAAATTCTATAGCACCAACAACCGGAGTTTACTGGTCGACTTGCGTCAGGCGGTCATGGAGGGTTTGGCGCCGGACAACGGCCTTTACATGCCTGCCAGCATTCCAATACTTCCGGATGCCTTCTTTAGGGACCTTTCAAAAAAGTCGTTTCAAAGCATGTCCTTTGAAATTGCCCGGAATTTACTCGGACAAGATTTGCCGGCAGCAGAACTGGAGAAAATCATTGATCATACGATTCAGTTTGACGCACCCTTGGTAAAAGTAGATGACTCGATTTTTGCACTGGAGTTGTTTCATGGGCCTACGCTCGCGTTCAAGGATTTTGGTGCCCGGTTTTTATCCGGACTGCTTGGTTATTTTGCAAAACAACAATCCAGGGAAATTGTGATTTTGGTTGCCACCTCGGGAGATACGGGAAGCGCCGTTGCAAATGGGTTTCTCAATGTACCGGGAACGAGGGTAGTTGTACTGTACCCTTCCGGCAAAGTGAGCGAGATTCAGGAAAAGCAATTCACGACCCTGGGCGGCAACATCACGGCCCTGGAAATAGAGGGCACTTTCGACGATTGCCAACGACTGGTGAAGAAGGCATTTGGGAATGAGGAACTCAGAAGTAAACTATCACTTACGTCCGCCAACTCGATCAACATCGCCAGGCTTATCCCACAATCTTTTTACTATTTCTTTGGCTACGCCCAACTAAACGAGAAGGTAGAAATTGCTTTCTCTGTTCCGAGCGGAAACTTTGGCAACCTTACGGCGGGACTCATGGCCAGGAAAATGGGCTTACCGGTGAAGCAATTTATCGCCGCCACCAATATCAATGACGTTGTCCCTGCCTATCTGCAAACCGGCCTGTTCGCTCCACGTGCATCCCGTCAAACGATCAGCAACGCGATGGACGTCGGTGACCCCAGCAACTTTGCCAGGATGCTCGATTTGTACGATCATCAGTATGAACGCCTGGCGGCGGTAATCGAGGGATATTTCTTTTCAGATGACGAAACCCGTTCGGCCATGAGGGAAGTTTTTAGAGAAAAGAATTACAGAATGGACCCCCATGGGGCTGTAGGGTATCTGGGTCTGAAAAAATACCTGAAGACACACGAAGACACAACGGGTATATTTTTGGAGACGGCCCACCCGGGAAAGTTTAAGGATGTCGTCGAAGGCGCCATTCAGGAAAAATTTGAATTGCCGGAAAGACTCAATCGATTTTTAGTAAAAACAAAAGTGGCTATTCCCCTTTCAAATAAATTTGAAGACTTTAAAAGTTATCTTTTGAGTCCGGTATAAAACTTCTCGATGGATCGTAAAAAGAAAATTAGCCGGACTTGCTGGTGCCATTCCATCCACCTTCTCCCAGCAATGGAACAAAGGCAAAATAGTCAAACTCTTCTTTCAGCATCTTGCCTTTTGTCTTGGTGATCTTTACCATTTTTTGTTTTTCGCGGTCGCCGACGGGAATGACGAGGATGCCATTTTCTGCCAATTGGTCGTAAAGGGCTGCCGGTATAACCGGTGCCCCGGCGGTGACAATAATTTTATCAAAGGGGCCTTTAGCGGGCAGGCCTTTGGAGCCATCACCACAAAAGAAATAGGGATTATATCCGATGGTAGGAAGAAAGTCGCGTGCTTTTTCGAAGAGCTTTCGGTTGTATTCGATCGTGTAAAGTCTGGCGCCCAGTTCCAACAAAATACAGGCTTGGTAACCAGAGCCGGTGCCCACTTCAAGCACCTTGTCGCCTGGCTTTATTTGAAGCTTTTCAGTCTGGAAAGCCACGGTATAGGGCTGGGAGATTGTTTGGCCCTCTCCAATGGGAAAAGCCTTGTCTTCATAGGCGTGAACCAGCAAGGCATCATCAAAAAAAACGTGTCTGGGAACCTTGGCAATAGCCTCCAAAACATGCTCGTCTAAAATGCCTTTTAAACGCAGTTTTTTGACCAATTTATTGCGCAATCCACGCTGCCTGTAGTTGTCCTCGATCATGCTGAAATATTGCTAAAAACGCCATTTTTTGGGCCGAAACAAAGTTTTAGGAAAAATGTAGGAAAAGTGAAACCTATGCCTCTACTTTGGGGTTCTCTAAAACACAGTGAGAAACTATTTGCCATAGCGTTCGACTGTGTATTTACCTGATCCCTACAGTAGGAGTGGCAAAACCACCCACTACTGTAAGGGCAGGTTAATCAGGTCTGGAAAAGGCCATCAAAATCGCCCCCCGCCCGTACCTCAAAATGGCTTGTTTTCTGCTACCCGGAAATTTTCACTTTGAGCCGCCTGGACCAAGCCAACGTCGATCGTCTAAGATGAACAAAAATCACCTGCATCTTGCTCAAAACCCAATGAGAACAAAGGGCGCCCAGTAATAGGGGGCATCATATTTTCTTTCACTGATCATCTTCATTTTTGCTTGTTGTAATGTCTCGCGGAAATTTTGATTCCTGTTTTTAAGCATGATTTTATAAAAATCGGTCATCAGTTGGGAGGTGGATTCATCGGCTACACTCCAGAATGAAACGATGATATTTCTGGCTCCGGCATAGACGAGCGCACGGGAGAGGCCAATGACTCCCTCACCCTTCGAGAATTTTCCAAGGCCAGTCTGGCATGCGGAGAGTACGGCGAGGTCTGCATTCAGATTGAGGTTATAGATCTCACCGGCAAAAAGATTTCCATCTTCCTTTTTCCCCGCTTGCAAAAAGATTCTGGACAATTCAGGATCGACTTCATCCACAATCCCATGCGTGGCAAAATGCAGATAGTTGAATTTGGATAATGTTCCGGATTTGATCAAGTCTTCGCTGGCATCCGCGTATTTCACGATGGAAGTCCCTTTCTCGGAAAACAAATTGGCAATGGTGTTGACCTCTGTCTCAGTTCCGGGAAGTTCATTGAGATCGTCTTTGGCAGGAAAAGTAACCGGGGCACAGAGAAAAATGGAAAGCGCCGGTGCTGCACTGTTGCTCTTTAATTTTTGAGCCAGTAATCCTGCCGAGAATTCATAACTGATGGCAAATCGCTTGACTGCGAAGGGCATCGAATGATAATCGGCTCCCTTGTTCTTTCCGTAAAAAAGGGCCTCAAACGGAATTGTCCCCAATCTTCCGGAAGGTATGATCACTAAATCGGTAATCGATCCCGGCAGTGCGGGGATCAAGATCCTGGAAAGCATGGAGGCGGATTCCAGGTAGGTGTTCATCTCGCTGAAAAGCAAACCGTTACTCAGTCCTTTTGTGTACTTCTCAAAGCTGTCGGGCAGCGCTAGATTCTTGATCCTGAAACTTTTTTTGGTAATGATGAACTGATAAATCCTTTTACTTTTGTCAGCAATAAAATAACTAATGATCGCTGTTTTCTCATCCAGGATTTTTTGAAGGCCTTGCAAGGTGGGAGCGGACTGATTAAATTTCAGATTGAAATAATTAGGGTAATCCGTCTCCAGTCGTTTGACAAAAACGTTGTATTCGCGATTGATCGAGAAAAGGGATTCTCGCAAGCTCTTTTCTTCTTCCGGGGTTGGCTTTTGAGAAAGTTTTTGGAGCAGAAAGGCGATCGTCGATTTCAGGCTTTTCTCTTGTTCAACCAGGTCATTGGGGATCCCTGCGAATGATTTTGCTTCGGCCTCGGCGATGGATTCCTGCAGAACAGCCGACTTGCTTTTTTCTGCAAAATAGAAAGCAACTTCGCGGTAGTGTTTGAAATCGAGTGAGATCTCGCTCATAGTCTGTGCAATCCGCACACCATCTTCATATACTTCATTGGCAGATTCACCCAGCTCAATCTTGTCATTTTCATCGGAGCTGTGATGCCGGATGATATCGATCAGCGTATCACAACTGGAGAGCGTGGAAAGGGCAAGCTTAAGATCCTCCATTTTCAATGTTTTGCCAAAGTGCCTTGCCTCCAGAGCCTGTGCTTTCAAGCGAAGCGAATAAAGCAGCACTTTCCCATTGTAGTAGTCATTGACCCTCGGATTTTTTGTGATATCCTGCACATCGAACGAAGGAGCGTTAGATATAATAGCATCCTGAAAGGAGTTGAGCGCCTCCGTGTATAAATTGTTCTCCAATTTCAGCGAGCCAATCTGATTTAGTACGGTGGAAATTGCAGGATGCTTCGATCCGTACGATTGACGATACAAGTCAAGCGCCTTTTCAAAATAGCCTAGCGCTGCTTTCTTGTCGCCTTTTGAATAAGTCAGCCCCAGATTGAAGAGGGCAAATGCCTGATTCGGATGACCATTTGGATAGATTTTTTTCCAAATGGACAAGGCCGTCTCGAAGTTGTTTACAGCATCACCATAGAGTTCCAGCTGGCGGTACATGGTCCCAATATTGGTGGACGCAATGGCAATTTTACGGTGCTCCTTGCCGTG
>JBGPGZ010000414.1:0-4405 GCA_041484175.1 Cyclobacteriaceae bacterium
GGCGACGACCACCGCGTAGATAAACAATTGGCCGCCGTCTCCCTGCACTTCGATTCCCAGGAGGGTCAGGTGCATACCAATGGCTCCCAGCATGAGTCCCAGCGCCAATGCAGCTCCTAACCAGGCGGTGGCGGAAATCAAGATCAAGACTGAAGCAATCAATTCCATAACACCCACACCGATCCTGCCGAAAGGCTCCATCCCTACCGTGGTGAAAATGTAAATCGATTCAGGCGAAGCACTAAATTTGAAATACAAGGTTTGTAACATGATGATGGCAGCGACCAGGCGGGCCCCCCAATAGAAATAGGTGGTTGGTTTGTTCATGCCTTCAATACGGCTAAGTCCGTCCAAAAGATTGTCGCCGGTGCGACCAAATCATTAAATATCCGGCGCAATCTATAAATTTAGCAAAAAAATTGCCGCATGCCCCTCTTTGAAGTAAATCCTGTCACCGCAAAAGCGAAGACCTTCTCTACCGGCCGGTATTCGGCAACGCGGGAACAAGGCACCCACCATTTTCACCTGTTGCTTGCCCGGTTTATGAATCAGGGCGCATGAAATTGGTGCGCACCTTTGGCCTCTGGTCTTCCGTATCCATTGTGGTGGGCGGGATCATCGGCTCAGGCATTTTCATGAAACCGGCGTTGATGGCCGCTGAATTGGGGTCGCCGCTTTTGTTAATAGGCGTTTGGATTTTTGCCGGTCTTCTCACGCTTTTTGGCGCTTTAACAAACGCCGAAATAGCGGCCATGATCCCTGAAACCGGCGGTCAATACGTGTTCTTTCAAAAAATGTATGGCGACTTTATCGCCTTTTTATACGGCTGGGCAGCCTTCGCGGTCTTCAATACGGCAGGAGTCGCTTCCATCGCATTTGTGCTGGCTACCTATACGGAGTATTTTGTCACCCTCCCGCGGTTCACCAGGGAAACCGAACAACTGATCTACCTCTTTATCCCGGGGATCGGGAAAATCTATCCGTTGGAAAATATTGGGGTAAAATCACTGACCCTTCTGGTGGTTGGCGGACTCACGTGGGTCAACTACCGAAGCGTGGAATCCGGCGGCCGTCTGCAAGTGGTATTCACTGCATTGAAGGTGGGTGCCATGGGGTTGTTGATTTTTGGCTTGCTGCTGTTGGGGAATGGCTCCTGGTCCAATGTCACAACGCATTCGATTACGATTCATCACGATAGCTGGTCGCTGGTTTTGGCTGTCATCGCTGCAACTTCAGGCGCCTTTTGGGGTTATGATGGATGGAATAACATCACCTTTGTTGCGGGTGAAATTAAAGATCCACAAAAAAATATCCCTAAAAGTCTCCTGTTCGGACTTTCGATCACCATTCTCATCTACGGGCTGATCAATTTAGCCTACACTTATGTTCTTCCGATCGATGCGATTGCTTCTTCATCCTTTGTTGCGTCCGATGCGGCTCAAATAGCCTTTGGATTAACGGGTGGAGGGTTGATCGCCGTGCTGGTGATTGTCTCGACTTTTGGTACAACCAATGGAAATATATTGGCCACAGCGCGGGTCAGTTTTGCAATGGCACAGGAGAAGCGGTTCTTTCCCTGGGCTTCCAGGGTTCACCCCAAATATAATACGCCTGGAAACGCGTTGATCATTCACGCGTTCTGGACCTCCCTGCTGGTGCTGAGCGGGTCCTTTGACATGCTCACCGACATGCTGGTTTTTGTCAGTTGGCTGTTTTACGGATTAAGCGCAGTCGGCATTTTTATTCTGCGAAGGAAAATGCCCCACGCCGACCGGCCCTACAAGGTTTGGGGCTATCCGCTTGTGCCTGCCTTTTTTATTTTTGTAACCTTCCTCTTTTTGATCCTGACACTCACCAACGATATTTCAAATTACGCGTCAGGCGCTTCTCCGCTTATTAACTCACTCTTTGGTATGTTGCTAACCGCGTTGGGCGTACCGCTTTATTTCTATTTCAAACATTTAAGCGCGGATCGATCAAAATAATTCACGATTTCAATAGGCATGGTCACAAAGAAAGCTTTCAATATTTTGATTGGGTATCAGGGATGCCGTGCAAGCCTGTTATTCACGTTGTGGCCTTCTCATTCCGTCTGCTTAGTTCCCTGCGGTGTCTCTCCAGAGGAGTAATTAACCAGCGTTCGTTTATCAGGGCTAAAGCCCTTATTAATACCTTGCATTTAACCCCGGCCTTAAGGCCGGGGTTATTAATGAACGATCTCAGATGGGCTTCAGCCCTGAACTTATCTGAAGGGTTATTATCATAAAAGCATAGGCCCTGCTTATCGGGATACTTTGTGGTTCTTGGTGTTCTTTGTGAACTGCATTCTTCCTCACTCCTTTTTCTTGAAACCAAGCGATACAGAATTGATGCAATAGCGTAACCCGGTTGGTGCGGGCCCGTCTTCGAAGACATGACCCAAATGGCCCTTGCAGACCGCGCACATCACTTCCGTCCTTCGCATACCAAAACTGGTATCGACCTCTTCGATAATTTTTGATTTATCAATTCCCTGATAAAAACTCGGCCATCCGCAACCTGCGTCAAACTTGGTCTTGGATGAAAAAAGCTCAGTACCACAGGCCTTGCATACGTAAACACCGGGTTCCCAAAACTGGTCGTATTCACCTACATAAGGGCGTTCGGTCCCTTTTTCCCGAAGGACCCTGTATTCTTCCGGGGTTAGTTTCTTCTTCCATTCTTCTTCCGTCTTTGGCAGGCTCATGATCTTAAAAGGTGTAGAAGGTGCAGCGGGGGCTTTCGCGGATTGCGCATACAGGGATAAACTGCCCGCAAGCGCCAATATCGAAATAATGCTTGTTTTCATCATAATTTCAGGCTCTACAAACTAACGCAAAATCCTCCAAAGTGGTTTTTCCGAAAGCAAAATTAATCCGCATTTGTCGCCTGGCTTGCTGAATTCAGTTTCACGCAAACCCCGATAGCTATCGGGGGCAAAGGAAAAGCGTAAAGTCCAAAAAGCCTCAGAGAAATCAGGATTTTGCGGCCTTCGCGGCCTTAGCTTAGCGGCCTTTGCGTGGAATGCATTCGACCTCAGCGATCGAGCCAGACTTTGAATTCCTGGACCCTTTCTCTTGCCACGATCACGTCCTTGTCATCGCTGGTTTTTAAGACCAGTCTCAAACGGCTGTTGGTATAACTGATCATGTCCTGTATGGACGAAACGCCTACCATGTATTTGCGATTGATCCGGAAAAAGCCGGTGGGATCGAGCAGGCCCTCAAGCTGATCCAGTGTAAAATCCAACATATGTCTTCTCCCATCCCGGGTTTGAGCAAACGTGGCTTTTTCCAGACTAAAGAAAAAGAGAATCTCATGAACCTCCACCGACTTCAGGTGCTCACCCACTTTGATGACAAAGCGCTCTTTGTATTTCTTCGTAAGCATTTGCATGGCGTACCCGATTTTCTCCAGCATTCCCGGCGGGGCCATGCCCCCGGACACCCACCGGTGAAATTTTTTCAGGGCGGATTGAAGTTCTTCTTTATCGACGGGCTTCAGGATGTAATCAATGCTGTTGACTTTAAATGCCCGCAATGCATACGCATCAAAAGCGGTTGTAAAAATGACTGGCGAAAGAACTTCAAGCTGGTCAAAAATTTCAAAACTCAGCCCATCGGCCAGCTGTATGTCCATAAATATTAAGGCGGGCGCGGGATGATGGTTGAGCCATTGAATTGATTTCTTAACAGAGTCGATCTTTGCCAACACATTCAGCGATGGATACAACTCTGTCAGAAGGGTCTCAAGACGTTGGGCCGCCTGCGGCTCGTCTTCTATGATCAAGACATTCATTCTGTTTCCGGTTTGATCACGGGAAGTTTTACAGCAAAAGAGCCATTTTCCGCTTTTACCACAACGGGCGTATTGCTTAAGAACTCATAACGTTTGCGAATATTATCAAGTCCAACGCCGGGAGAATCTTCGGGAAGGACATTCTTTATTTGAACATTGTTTTCCACCACAATGAAATCCGATTCAGCGTAGAGCCTGACGGTCAAGGGGTCTTCCTCTGAAATCACATTGTGTTTGATCGCATTCTCAATAAGCATCTGCAACACCAGGGGCGCCACCATCGATTTCAGCCCCGCCAATTGTGTATCCACTTTAAGCTTATCCCCAAAACGGATTTGCTGAAGAAACAGATAGGCATTGAGAAATTGAAGCTCCTCGGCCAACGGGACTACCTCCCGGTCGCGTGTATCCAACACGTACCGATAAACATCCGAAAGCTGCTTGATGAATTTTGCTGCTTTGTCCGGGTCCTGATAGACCAAATTGGTAAGGGTTGTGAGACTGTTAAAAAGAAAATGAGGGTTGACCTGGTTCTTGAGGCTTTCATACCGGGCAGCCATTCCCTCCCTTTTCAGTCGCTCACTCTGGA